>JAGWPQ010000441.1 GCA_028877045.1 Bacteroidota bacterium
GTAAATAAAGCATGGCCACCATCTAATGCAGGTATCGGTAAAATATTCATGAATGCCAGCACAATAGAAAATATTGCAGTTAATTGCCAAAACGCTTGCCAGTCCCACACGCCGGGAAATAGTTTACCAATACTTATCACACTTCCCAAAGAATCTTTTGCCTCATCCGGATGATTAAAAATTCTTTTTATCCCGTTAACGTAGCTTACCAAAGTTGTCCAACACATTTGAACACCTGCCGGGACAGCTTCGAAGAAATTATACTTTTTAGTTTCAAACTTTAATCCAAACTTCGATAAATCAGGCTCAGCAAATGCACCCAACTTCCCGTCTTTATTTATTAGAACAGCTACAGAAACAGAATCAATATTATTTCTAACTACTTTAACGTTAACTGTTTTATTAGCATAATTTTTTAATGCATTTCTAACATCATTGAAATATAAAGTACTAATAGAATCAATTCCAATAATTCTATCTTCTTTTTTCAAACCTGCTTTTTCTGCATTGCCTTCATTGCTGAAGCTATTAATCACAAATGGGAATCTTATTGTAACAAAACTTGCCCTTTCTTCTCTTGATTTGCTTATCTGCTTTATAAAATTATCTGGAATTGCTAATTTTAGTAATTGTGAATCTCTTTGAACAGTAATTATTTTTGCTTGTGCAATCGCTATTTCATACGCTACTCTCATTTCATTTTTAACATCATTCGCTCCAACTTTTAAAATAACATCACCATCTTTTAACCCAATTTGTTTTCCCAGACTATCGGCAACAATTCCGTATTTCAAATTTTGTGCAGGCAAATATTCTTCGCCCCATGCCCACATGATGCCAATAAAAATTACGATGGCTAAAATTACATTTACAACAACACCGCCAATCATAATTATTAAACGCTGCCACGCTTTCTTTGCCCTGAACTCATCGGGTTTGGGCGGCAATTTCATTTGCTCTTTATCCATGCTTTCGTCAACCATACCGGCAATTTTTACATAGCCGCCAAATGGTACCCAGCCAAGCCCGTACTCGGTTTCGCCTTTTGTTTTTTTCCATAAACTAAACCACGGATTAAAAAACAAATAGAATTTTTCTACTCTGCATTTAAACAATCTTGCCGGAATAAAATGCCCCAACTCATGCAATACCACTAAAATCGAAAACGACATGATAAACTGTAAAGTTTTTATGCCTGCTACACTCCAATCAATTACTAATAACATTCAGAATTATTTTTTTTGTTAACCAACTTTTGTTCTTTACTCATCACCTGTTGCGTCGCACACTTGTACGCTTTGTTCATTATTCAACTTGTTACTTGCTCCTTGATACTTGTTCCCTGTAACTTGTTTCTTCCAACTTACATTTCAACCAATGAAGCCGCAAAATTACGTGCCTCACCATCGCTCTCAAAATACTCTTCCAATGTTGGTTTTTCGATGAATGAAATTTTTTGCAATGTTCTTTCCACCATTTCAGTCATATCCAAAAAACCAATCCTGTTTTTTAAAAAAGCATACACGGCAATTTCGTTTGCAGCATTTAAGATGCAGGGCATATTACCACCTCTTTTCAACGCTTCAGTTGCCAATGCTAAATTGCGAAACGTTTTCAAATCAGGTTCTTCGAAGCTAAGTGTGTTTGGCTTTTTAAAATCGTATCGCGGAAAATTATTGGCGATACGTTGCGGAAATGCCATTGCATATTGGATAGGCAATTTCATATCGGGCAAACCCATTTGCGCTTTTATACTTCCGTCTTCAAACTGCACCATGCTGTGAATGATACTCTGCGGATGAATGATAACCTGAATCTGATCGGGCCGCAAATTGAATAACCATTTTGCTTCGATCATCTCCAATCCTTTATTCATCAGTGTTGCAGAGTCGATGCTAACTTTTGCACCCATCGTCCAGTTGGGATGTTGCAATGCATGATCGCGTTTTACATTCACCAAAAAATTTGGTTTCTTTCCTAAAAAAGGACCACCGCTTGCCGTAAGAATTACCTTATCAATTTTATTTCTTCCTTCACCAACCAAACATTGAAATATAGCTGAGTGTTCGCTGTCAACCGGAATGACAGGCACTCTGTTTTCCATTGCTTTGCGCATCACAATATCGCCGGCAACAACCAGTGTTTCTTTATTTGCCAATGCAACAGGTTTGCTGTTTTCCAATGCTTTTAATGTTGGTTTTAATCCGGCATACCCAACAATAGCAGCCAGCATCATATCGTAGCAATTCATTTCTGCAACTTCTTCCAACGCATGTTCGCCTGTAAAAACCTTTATATCTGTATTTGCTAAAGCCTGCTTAACATTCTCGTACTTTTTTTCATCACCAATCACCACACAGTTCGGATTGAATTGTAATGCCTGTTTGATCAATAACACATCATTGGTTTGCGCCGTAAGTATTTCGACAGAAAATTTATCGGTGTTCGCAGCAATCACATCCAATGCCTGCGTGCCGATGGAACCGGTAGAACCAAATATTGCGATGCGTTTGATGGTTGACATTAATGACTAATTCGTGAAAATTGATTTAACAAAGTGGTACAAATTAAGGCAAACTATCGTGAAGATAAAAGCTAATTATTTTTTTGGTGGTTTATAATAAAAAAGGAATTAATTCGTCGGCAAGTTTTCTGTCGTTACTTAAACGGGGCACTTTATTTTGTCCGCCCAATTTTCCAATCGATTTCATATAATCAATAAATCCATTTTTGCGTACCTGGCGGATATGTAATCTTTCTAAAATATTTCCGCGAATCAGATCATCATAATAAACATTTTTGCTGCGTAAATTATTATCAACTTTTTCAATGAAAGATTTCATGTCGTTTGGTGCATTCTCAAATTCAATGAACCATTCATGAAAACTTTTTCCTGCGTTTTGAGAAATATTCGGGGCAACTGTAAACTCAATAATTTTTATATTTTCTTCATCGGCTGCTTTCAATAAAGCATGTTCAACTTCTTCGCCAATCACATGTTCGCCAAAAGCCGAGATAAAATGTTTTATTCTTCCGCTCACTATCAACCGATATGGATTTGTGCTTACAAATTTTACCGTGTCACCAATATCATATCCCCACAAACCCGCATTACTGTTGATGATCAGCGCATAGTTCTCTCCTACTTTCACATCTTTCAAACTTAATCTCGTCGGGTGCTCATTAAATATTTCATTGGCCGGAACAAACTCAAAAAATATTCCGCTGTTTGTATTTAATAATAAACCTTCGGCTTTTTGCGAATCCTGAAATGCAAAAAATCCTTCACTTGCCGGAAACAATTCTATATAATCGATTTTCTTTCCAATGCTTTCAAATAGTTTGGCTTTATACGGATCGAAGTTTACACCACCCTGTACCATGATTGAAAAATTTGGAAATAATTCCGAAACTTTTTTACCGCTTTTTTCAATCAGTCTGTCAAAATACATTTGCATCCATGGTGGAATTCCACTAATTAAAGTCA
>JAGWPQ010000442.1 GCA_028877045.1 Bacteroidota bacterium
AATGCCGCTTAAACAAATATCGGGTTTGCGATGTAGTATTTTATCAACGGCGATCTTCACACAATCAACCGGCGTACCGCTACAGCTGTATGCTTCCACGCCATCCATGTAATGCACTTTATGTAAGCGCAACGGATGGCCAATGGTGATAGCGTGACCCATGCCGCTTTGTGGTTTATCAGGCGCCACAACAACTATGCGGCCCAGATCTTTTACAGCTTCAACCAATGCTTTAATGCCGGGAGCAGTAATACTGTCATCGTTTGTAATTAAAATAACGGGCAGATTTTTTTTCTTTGTTTTTGCCATGCATGCAATATACGATGTTGTAAGATTTGTTTACCAACTGTTGGATAAGAATTAAGCACCGGTTGCGTCGCACACTTGTACGCTTTGTTCTTTATTCAACAATTAAATTATTCTTTATAAAAATCTTTCCAAACAATTGTTCTTCCTGTTCTGGCCGATTGTTTAGCTGCTTCTAAGATCTGCATCACAATTTTATTATTTGCCGGTGCCGATAAATCGTATTTATCCATTTTTATATTGCCATTAATAACATTGGCAAAATACATGAACGGGTCGCGACGGCCATCGGGTAATGGTGCAGCTTTGGTAGTATCTTTTTGGCGTTGATTATTTTTCATCAACAACATATTCTGTCCATCCAAACAAAACACATAGCCGTCTTTGCCATACACTTCCATATCCTTCCGGCTGAATGGCCAGTTCCACGAGGCTTCAATAATTACCTGCGATTTTTTATACGTTAAAATAATGGTTGCTTCATCTTCAACCTTTGGATATAAATTTGGTTTAAGGTGTTGTGTAATGGCAGTAACAGTTTCGGGATGTTCACCTTTCATTAACCAGGTAGAAATATTTGCACCGTAACAACCAAAATCGGTCAATGCGCCACCACCATCTAATTTAGGATCGGTAAGCCATTCTAAAAATTCGGGATTGCAACCAATTTCTATTGGCCCCTGATGACCGGTATGAAAAACAATTTTTGTGATGTTGCCGATTTCTTTTTTCTCGTTGACGATTTCCCATGCAGCTTTATTACTTCCGTACCATGTTGTTTCGTAATTGGTGAGCAAATGGATCTTATATTTTTCGGCAAGTGCCAGCATTTTATTGGCAGCTTCCATATTTACTGCCAATGGTTTTTCAACCATCACATCAATTCCTTTGGGCGCACAATATTCAACCGTTTTTAAATGATCGTAAATGGTATTGAATGCAAGCACTGCATCTGGTTTTGTTTTTTGTATCATTTCTTCCATCGTGTTATACACAATGTTCATGCTGTAACCATGTTGCTTTGAATAAGCCAAAGCCAGATTGTGATTGGGTTCGGCAATGCCAACGATCTCTATGTCGCCCAATTTTTCGCGACCCAAAATTCCATGAACATGTGTATGCACCAAACCAACAATACCAACACGCAAAGGTTTTTTAACTGCAGTATTTACTTGTGCCATGATTGTACAGTTTGTAACGAACAAACAAAAAATTAAAATTTTTATCTTATTCATTTTTGAGAATTAATTTGAAGTGAAATTGTTGTGGCTAAGATATAAAATAGGAAATTAATTTATTGTAATATTGTTAGAGAGATTTTAAAATCTAACATAACCGAGTATTTCAATTTCTTCTAAATTATTTATCAGGTGTGTTTTGCCATTAACTAAAACATAAATAGCGTCAGCAATTTCGGTTACATGATTGAACATGTGATCTGTTATCAACAAACCTTTATTTGCTTTTTCTTTTGTCAGTAATTCTTTTATTTTTTCTGTTTGAACAGGACTTAAATGCGTAAAAGGTTCATCAAGCATTGCAAATTGAGATTTTGATTTTACAATAACATATAGTTCTACAATACGGTTTTCGCCGCCCGATAAACTGCCAATTGATGATTTATATTTTGAAGCAAACTCCGGAAATTTTTTTTCGAACGGGGAATAATCCAATTCATAATCTTTAAAAATTCTTTTGAGTGAAAGTTGTTTTGGAATAAAATTAAATTGAGGAAGATATTTCAAGAAGTCAGGTTTTTTAAATGCTTCCGGTTGAGAAAGATTATCAATGCGCACCGACTTTTCGCATTTTAAGCTGCCATAAATTATTTGCATCAAGCAAGATTTACCTTGTCCGTTTCTGCCAACCAGTCCGGTTATTTTTCCGGTCTCGCATTTTAAATAGATATCAGAAAGTATTTTTCTGTTATTAAACGCTAATTGAATACTATCGGCTTCCAGCTTATGTTTCATTTGAATGTGTAAACCTGAAAAATTAAAAATAGGAATAGTGAAAGATCAAAAATGAATGTAGTTGCAAAAAGTAAAGTTTTTGAAATCCCTAAATTTTGATAGTAATAAAATTCTTTGTTTTTGTAACTGTTGATGAAGTAAAAAGTTAATGCCAGCGTTATTATTTTGAACCAAAATAAACCTGCAAAAATGCCAAAACCATTTTTCCAAAATGCAGTTAAGCAACTAAGCGTAATTAGTGATGATGATAAAATAAAGCTGCTGTAAAATGTAGAGATGAGCTTTATTTTTTTTAGTAATTGCATTTAAGAATTATAATTGATCCAATTGTTCATTGAGGTTATGCAGTACAAGTGTGCGACGCAACCGCAGCCCCACAAAGATCTGCAGCCGGTAAACAAAAAAAATTAAACAAAATATTGTCCTTTCATGTACAGCACTGCTTTGCCCGAAATGATGACTCTGTTTCCTTTGGCCTCGCAAAATAATATTCCGCCGCGTTTAGAAATTTGTTTGGCAACCATGGTAGTTTTATTTAATTCTTTAGCCCAGTACGGAATTAAAGTGGCATGTGCCGAACCGGTAACAGGATCTTCGCCTATAACAGAATTAGGAACAAAAAAACGCGAAACAAAATCACAATCAGTTCCTTTGGCAGTAACAATGATACCAAGTGTTTCTACTTTATTCAGCCATTCGAAATCGGGAACAAATTTTCTTACTTCATCTTCATTTCTGTACACCAATAAATAATCTCTCGATTTAAAAATATGCTGCGGCTGAATATTAATTCCTTCCAGCAAAGCATTGGCAGGATTGCAATGCACAGACGAAGGCATGCGTGCAGGAAAATTCATTTCCAACAAACCATTGTTATTGGTAACATACAATGCACCGCTTTTTGTTTCGAAATGAATAACATTTTTAGTGTAACCTAATTCATTAAAAATAATGAAGGCTGTTGCCAGCGTTGGATGCCCGGCCAGATCGATTTCAATTTCAGGTGTAAACCAACGAAGGTGAAACACATCGCCCTGCTGAACAAAAAATGCTGTTTCGGATAAATTATTTTCGTTGGCTAAATGCTGCATTGTTTGGGTTGGTAACCATTCTTTCAACGGACAAACAGCAGCGGGATTGCCGCCAAATAAATGATCGGTAAAAGCATCAACCTGATAGAAAGGGTAGGAAGACATTGTTTAATTGTTTATTAATTGATTGGTTTATTTGTTTAACGAATAAACCTTACACTTAGTGAAATAAACAAAATTAAATGTTTATTTGTTATCAAACATTTAATTAATTTGTTAATAGGTCTACTACTCACCAATAAACCATTAAACTAATAAACCAATTGATTACTAAACCTGGAAAACGCCGGTTTTAAAATCATCCATCGCAGGATTATGATTGGCTGCATTAATTCCTTCGCTGATCACTTGCCGTGTTGCAAACGGATCGATGATATCATCCACCCATAATCGGGCAGCGGCATAAAATGCTGAAGTTTCTTTTTCGTATTTATTTTTCAGATCATCCAATAATTTCTTTTCTTCTTCGGGTGTTACCGTTTTCCCTTTTGCTTTCATTGTTGCAACCTGGATCTGCAACATGGTTTTTGCAGCCTGATCGCCACCCATCACTGCAATACGTG
>JAGWPQ010000443.1 GCA_028877045.1 Bacteroidota bacterium
AATTTTTGCCAATTAATAAACTATAATTGCAAATAGTGCCGGTTTTGAGGCTATTGAATAATTTTCAAGAATGAACTATAGGCAAATTTGATATGGCTATTTGGGTTAGAATTAATCTTTAAAGGCACTTTTGTAAAACATTTTCATGAAGAAATTTTTACTGTTATATTTTACGGGCGCTACATTTTTATTTGTATTACTGAAACCTTCATTGGTAAGTGCAAATCGTTTGTATATTTCTGAAAACGAAAAATCGTCTTTATCAGGAACAATCATCGATAAAAAAACAAATCAACCTCTGGCCGGTGCCACCATTTTTATTCCCGATTTAAAATTGAGTACAATTGCTGATTCATCAGGTGCTTACAAATTTAAAAATCTTCCTGCCGGTACTTTTTTAATTGAAATAAGATTTGAAGGATATAAAACCATAACAAAAAATATTGTAATTAAGGGGACTGTCCTTCACGAAAATTTTGCTTTGGAAGAAAGTGCTACCGAAATAAATGAAGTGGTGGTAACCGGTTCATCTAAGGCATCACAAATTAAAAGAAATCCTGTTCCGATTGTTTCCGTCAGTCACGATTATTTGGTTACGAATTTAAGCACCAATGCCATTGATGCTATTGCCCGCATTCCCGGTGTTCGTGCTGTAACAACGGGCCCCAATGTTTCTAAACCTTTTATTCGCGGATTAGGTTTCAACCGGATTCTTACTTTATATGATGGTATCCGACAGGAAGGCCAGCAGTGGGGAGATGAACACGGTATCGAAGTTGACCAGTATGCAATTAACAGGGTTGAAGTGATAAAAGGACCTGCCAGCTTAGGTTATGGCTCTGATGCATTGGCTGGTGTTGTAAATTTAATCCCAACACAATCTGCCCCCGATGGGAAAATGGTTGGTGATATTGTTACCGATTATCAAACTAATAATAAAATGTTCGGTGGCTCGGCCATGTTAAGTGCAAGCAAAAATGGATTCGAATGGTTAGCAAGAATATCTCATAAACAAGCCACCAATTATCAAAATAAAGTTGATGGAAGAGTATTTGGTACTGCATTTAATGAAACAGATGCAAATGCTTCAATTGGCATTCACCGCAAGTGGGGATTTTCGCATATAGATTTTGTCATGTATGACGATCTGCAGGAAATTCCGGATGGCAGCAGAGATAGTGCTACGTGGAAGTTCACACGACAAATTACTGAGGCAGATACTGTTCGACAAATTGTTTCGGATGCAGATTTGAACAGTTATAAAATTGAGCCCTTGCATCAGCATGTACAGCATTACAGAATTTTTTCGGCAAATAATTTTATTTTAAATGATGGATCAAGATTGCTAGTGAACTTGGGTTTTCAAAAAAGCATCAGAAGAGAATTCAATCATCCCGAATTACCTTACCAGAATGTTCCGGGATTATTTCTGCAACTCAGTTCATTTAATTATGATGTAAAATATTCTTTGAAAAATATTAATGAGTGGAATATTACTTTGGGTTTGAATGGAATGTATCAAAACAATCATGTAACCGATGGATCGGATTTTGTTATTCCATCGTATCATCAATTTGATTTGGGTTCGTTTGTAACTGCTAAAAAAACTTTTGGCAAATTAGATATTGCAGGCGGTATTCGCTACGATATCAGGGCTTTTCATAATGATGAAT
>JAGWPQ010000045.1 GCA_028877045.1 Bacteroidota bacterium
GTCAGGGTTTACGGTATTTTGATCGACAGCAAAAAAAGAGTTTTAGTAACCGATGAATTTATTCGCGGAAATTATTTTACAAAATTTCCCGGCGGCGGATTGGAATTTGGCGAAGGAACAAGAGATTGTTTAAAACGTGAGTTTAAAGAAGAAGCTAATCTTGATGTGGAAATAGGCAAACATATTTATACTACCGATTTTTTTCAGATCTCAGCATTTAATAATAGAGATCAGATCCTTTCCATCTATTATTTTGTTCATGCTACCGAACCGATCGATCTCATCACACACGACACAGCTTTTAATTTTCAGCCTCACCAAATTGCTGATCCCAATGGTGAAAGCGAAGTATTTCGTTGGATCGAATGGCATGATCTGAATGAAGCAACGGTTTCATTGCCCATTGACAAAGTTGTAGTAAAGCTTTTGAAAGAAGCTTAGCCCCTTGCTGCATCTAGTTTTCAGCGATAAATGATAATAGCATTATTACCCAAAAATCAGACTCCTACTTTGCTGTTACAACATTAAAACATGAGCAATGTCATTTTTTTTGTACATCGGGGAGGATATTTTTATCTTCAAAACAACACTATGGCACGATTTACAATTACGGTTGAATTATATGATGCAGATGGCGCATCTGATTATGAAATCCTGATCGAAGAAATGTCAAAAGAAGGTTTTTACAAAACGATTCAGGTTCAGGGCACCAATAATATCTTTCAAATGCCAAGCATGGAGTTTAACTATATGAATCGTGGCGATATAAATACTGCTGGTGTATTGGAACTGGCAAAAGCTGCTGCCAACAGAACAAACAAGAAATTTGGTTTGCTTGTTTCAAAAGCCGACGGAAAAAGAGAATGGTACAATTTGCGTCCGAAAGAATAAAATTTGTATTATAAATTTTCAATTAATAATTTTTGAATGATCCGAAAATGATCAACCCCCTAAACTAACTGCCACAACTATTATTTGTTCTTAAGTTCCTTTCATTTAAAAAAAATGAAGGGAACTTTGTTTTTATTGCCATCCATAAATAAATATTTCAGAATGCTTCCTTTTTTTTAGTTTTATTTCTTATGAAGCCTGCTTTTCTTCTGATTTTATTAATTGTTGTTTCCTGCAAATTGAAAGCTCAAAATATAAATGTTGAGAACTTCCAAAAGGACTTTCAGATTCATATTGCACATACAAATTCTCCTGTAAAAATTGATGGTATTTTAGACGACAGTATCTGGAATATTGCAGAAAAGAAAACAGATTTCTTTGTAAAATTTCCTACTGACGATGTTTGTCCGAATAACAGAACAGAAGTTCAGGTAGCATACGACGATAAATTTTTGTACGTAGCTTTTACTTCCTACGATTCGGGAAAGAATATCATTCAAAGTTTAAAACGTGATATCGGACATTTAGATAATGATGGAGTTGCCATTATTTTAGATCCGCAAAATAGTCACACCAACGGTTTTATTTTTGCAGTAAATGCTTTGAATGCACAATCCGAAGATCAGGTAAGTATGAGCCAGGACAATCCGCTGTCCTGGAGCTGGAATAATAAATGGTTTTCCGAAACAAAAAGATACAATGACAGGTGGACCGCTGAAATGGCCATTCCCTTTAAAACACTAAGATTCCCGCCCGATAAAAAATTATGGGGAATTAATTTTTTAAGAGTGGATATGAAATACAATCAGTATTCTGGGTGGACACATGTGCCCACCAATTTCAACATCTATAATATGGGTTATACCGGTTCTTTGCTGTGGGATAAAGCACCACCTGCCCCGGGGAAGAATGTGGTGTTGATTCCTTATGCTTCGGGAAATATGGAAGGCGATCAGGAAAATAATAATCCAACCAAAGCCAGTCTTAGCGGTGGTTTGGACAGTAAGATCACGCTGACATCATCACTAAATTTAGACCTTACTTTAAATCCCGATTTCTCGCAGGTAGAAGTAGATCAGCAGGTAACCAATCTTACACGTTATGATATTTTTCTTCCCGAAAAAAGATCATTCTTTTTGGAAAACGCCGATATATTTGGCGAGTATGGCATTCCCGGTTTAATTACGCCCTTTTATTCCAGAAGAATTGGATTGGATACAACAGGTAATCCTATTCCGATCATTGGTGGTGTGCGTTTATCGGGTAGTTTGGACCCTAAAACAAGAATTGGTATCATGAGTATGCAAACAGGTCCCAAAGGAGATTATTCGCCTGAAAATTATACGGCTATTTCATTCAACAAAAATGTTTTGAGCCGCTCTATTTTCAAAATGTATTTTTTGGATCATGAAAATTTTCAATCCGATATCGATAAAAAAAATAATCCTTTAAATGCATGGGGAAGAAACGCAGGAAGCACTTTCGATTATTTCAGCCGCGATGGGAAATGGAACTGGTGGTACGCATTTCATTATTCCTTTAAACCGGGCATTTCTGATCAGAATAATTTTCAGGAAACAGGATTTGCTTATAATAAGAAAAAGATATCAACCATTTTAGATATTGCAACGCTTGGCACAAACTATTATACCGATATGGGTTATGTGCAGCGGATCAATAATTATGATGCCCTTAGAGATACAACCATCCGGGTAGGTTTTAAACATATTTATGGAAATGTAACGTTTAGAATTTATCCTAAAAAAGATAATGCAATTGTCAGGCACACCATTAAAATAGAAAATTACCTTGTTGTAAATCCCAATTATTCTTTCAACGAAAATGATTTTGATGTTGCTTATATGATTGAATATAAAAACACTGCCTTTTTCAGAACACAGATAATTCACAATGAACTCGATTTATTATATCCCATTTCATTCACAAGTTCCACACCGTTGCCTGCACAACATTATAAATATTCGCAGGCATCGGTAAGTTATGGTTCTGATACAAGAAAAGATTTCAGTTATGGCATTACTTATTCGGGCGGGCAATTTTATAATGGTGATATCAGTTCTCTTTCAGGAAGCATTACACTGAGAAGCAGGCCCCACCTGAATTTGATCTTTCAGGCCGAATTTGATAAATTAAATTTTCCTGATCCGTATGGCAGTACCGAATTATTTTTATTATCACCCAAGATCGAATATAATTTCAGTACAACAGTATCGTGGACAACATTTTTGCAATACAACACACAGGCAAATAATTTCAATATCAACAGCCGTTTTCAGTATCGGTTTAAACCAATGAGTGATCTCTATTTAGTTTATACCGATAATTATTATACAACGCCGCTCCTTCAAAATAAAAACAGGGCCATTGTTTTTAAAGTAAATTATTGGCTGAATTTATAAATGGTCAGCAATATAATTGATGATGAGATATGCATGTTCTCTTGAATTTTCAATAAATAAACTATGCGTATTCATACCGCCGCAAACAACACCCGCAAGAAAAATTCCTTTTACATTGGTCTCATGTGTATGGCTGTTATACGTTGGTTTTTTTATTTCATCGGCAGATAATTCGATTCCAATTTTTTGCAGAAAAGACAGATCAGGTTGATAACCGGTTGCGGCAATTACAAAATCATTTTCAATATTTTTAATCCCATCAGGTGTTTGAATAATTACTTCCTTATCTTTTATTTCAATGATACTTGAATTGAAATAAGCTTTGATGGAACTTTCTTCGATCCTGTTCACAATATCGGGGCGCACCCAATATTTTACACGTTTACCAATTTCACTTTCTCGGATAACCATTGTTACATCTGCACCTTTGCGCCATGTTTCCAGAGCAGCATCCACGGCCGAATTATTAGCACCAATTACCAGCACTTTTTGAAATGCATAAAAATGCGGATCCTGAAAATAATGCGTAACCTTTGGTAGTTCTTCGCCGGGAACATTCAACAAATAAGGAATATCGTAAAATCCCGAAGCAATAATTATATTTTTTGTTTGATAAGTTTGTTTGGAAGTGATGATCTCGAAAATTTCTTTTTCGTTTTTTACTACCGACTCACGACTCACGACTCCCGACTTTCCTCGTTTCACTTCCAGTACTTTTTCAAATAAATTGATATTAAGTTTTGCCGAAGTAGCTACCCTCCTGTAATATTCCAACGCTTCAATTCTTGTTGGCTTGTCGTTATTACTTACAAAAGGAATTCCGCCAATTTCCAATCGTTCGGATGTAGAAAAGAAGGCCATGTTTTGCGGATAATTGTAAATTGAATTTACAAGGCAACCTTTCTCGATAATTAAATAACGTAAACCTTTTGCTTTGGCTTCCAAGCCGCAAGCCAGACCAATTGGGCCTGCGCCGATGATGATGATGTCGTACATATTTTCCAAAGCAGAGATTTAATTTTTAATTTAATTCTGTTGAATAAAATTACAACAGTACAAGTGTGCGACGCAAGAAAAGTTAAATTGCATTACAACAGCCGGTTCAATAAAAATTTTACTTGTGCACTTCGCTGCTGAAATGAAATTGAATATCGGGATTGTTGGTTATTTCTGTATTTAAAAACCATTCGCTTTGCGCCAGATAAACCGGATGGCCATCTTTATCTTCGGCACTGTTCATTTGTTTAAAGCGCAAGAAATCATCTAATTTTTTCTGATCTTTTGATGTTAGCCAACATGCTTTATAAAATGGCAATGTACGGAACTCCGCAGCAGCACCGTATTCCTGCAACAGACGATATTGAATGACTTCGAACTGCAGATCGCCCACACAACCAATGATTTTTTTATTGCCGCCGTGTTGCGTGAATAATTGTGCAACACCTTCGTCGGTTAACTGCTGCACACCTTTTTCGAGTTGTTTTGTCTTCATCGGATCTTTGTTCACCAACTCTTTAAATATTTCGGGAGAGAAAGTTGGGATGCCGGTGAAATAAAAATTTTCTCCTTCGGTCAAAGTATCACCAATTTTAAAATTGCCTGTATCGAATAAACCAACCACATCGCCGGGATAAGCATCTTCAATTACATCTTTGCTTCTGGCCAAAAAAGAATAAGGATTGCTGAAACGAATTTCCTTATCTAACCGAACGTGATGATAATATTTATTTCTTTCGAACCTGCCGCTGCAAACACGCAGAAACGCAATCCTGTCGCGGTGTTTGGGATCGAGGTTGGCATGGATTTTAAAAATAAATCCGCTGAATTTATCATTCCCAACTTCAACCATGCTTGCCGAAGTTTCCCTGCTGCGCGGAATAGGCGCAATGCGAATAAATGTGTCGAGCATTTCTTTTACACCAAAATTATTTACGGCGCTTCCAAAAAATACCGGCGCTACTTTTCCCGATAAATAATCTTCGTTATTTAATTCGCCATGCACACCTTCAACCAATTCAACATCTTCACGCAAAGTTTCTGCATCACGATCGCCAACTTTTGCGTCAAGGATTTTATCAGTCAGATCATTGATGGCAATGGTATCCTCTTCATCGGCCTTTGTACTGGCAGTAAATAAGCGCAAACTTTTATTATCTAAATTATAAACGCCTTTAAAATCTTTACCGCTGTTGATGGGCCATGTCATAGGATGCAATGCCAGTTTTAATTCCTTTTCTATTTCTTCCAGCAGATCAAATCTGTTCTTGCCATCGCGGTCCATTTTATTAATAAAAACAATTACCGGCGTATCGCGCATACGGCACACTTCCATCAGGCGGCGTGTTTGTGCTTCAACACCATTCACACTGTCGATCACCAAAATAACACTGTCAACAGCAGTTAATGTTCGGTAAGTATCTTCTGCAAAGTCTTTGTGACCGGGCGTATCCAGCAAATTAATGAGCATGTCTTTGTACTCGAAAGTCATAACACTCGTTGCCACGCTGATACCACGCTGCCTTTCGATCTCCATGAAATCACTGGTGGCATGTTTTTTTATTTTATTGCTTTTTACAGCACCCGCAGTTTGAATAGCGCCACCAAACAACAATAACTTTTCGGTTAAAGTTGTTTTACCTGCATCGGGGTGAGAGATGATGGCAAATGTTCTTCTACGGTTTATTTCCTTTTCGTATTTCATTGTAGTTGATGGATCATGGTTCAGAGGTCATGGGTGCTAACTATGACCCATTAACTATGAACTATTTGCTTTTCTAAAGTGCGCAAAGGTAAGGTTTGAAGTGTTTTGATGGTGAATTGTACAATTGATGCTGTTTTTTTAAATGAAAATAGTCCTACTTAAATAATTAAGCAGGACTATTAATTCACCCCCCAGTGAATAAAACTTTTTGAGTTTATGACACAAATATAGATTTGTTTTTTTTACCGTCATACGGGTAAAACACCCTTTTTTTTCGGGTTTTTCCCCGTATTCTGCAAATCGTAACAATCGGCTTTTACGATGTACATTTGAGCCCGAATAAAATCGGACCGAACATTTTAAAGCAAGTTGAATTATGACATTTGAAGAATTAGTACGGGATCATTCTGCTGAAATGATTGAAAAATTAGCAACATGGATCCTGAATGAAACATCTGTTGACATTCGTTTTGATTGCCTTGATGAAGATCAATGGTCGATCGTTACGATGTACCAATACGAAGAAGATAAAGAGCTGTCGCTGCGATTGCATCTCAAAGACCGCTACGACCTTTATTTTGGTTATTATGATGATGA
>JAGWPQ010000444.1 GCA_028877045.1 Bacteroidota bacterium
ATGCCTGCCGAACAGAAAGACACCAACATGCAACGCTTTAAAACCGGCGATACACAAATACTGGTGGGAACCACGGTAATTGAAGTGGGCGTTGATGTCCCCAATGCAAGTGTGATGGTGATCGAAAGCTCCGAGAAATTTGGTTTATCGCAATTACACCAATTGCGCGGACGCGTTGGCAGAGGAACAGAAAAAAGTTTTTGCATATTATTAACGGGTAGCCGGGTAAGCGAAGATGCCCGGGAACGTATCAAGATAATGTGCGCCACCAACGACGGATTTAAGATCGCAGAAAAAGATCTGGAATTGCGTGGTCCGGGCGATATTGAAGGCACAAGACAAAGCGGTGTATTGAACTTTAAGCTGGCAAGTATTGTTAATGATAAAAGATTATTGGAACTGGCCAAACATGAAGCAGAGAAATTACTGGAGCAGGATATTGAAATAAACATGGCAAAGAATTTGCAATTAAAAAGTTTTTTACAATCGCAAAAAGGTAAGACCGGCTGGAGCAAGATTTCGTAATAAAAAATTAAATCGTTTATTCATAAATCTACTTGCATTAATTTTATTAAACGAATTGTTTTCAATGAGTTTTAATATTTGTGAAATAAAATGATGCTTTTCTGAAAATGATTTTGTTTTTATTTTTTAGACTTTAGTTTTTTGTATAAAAGACCCCACAGATGAAAGGAATGAAGTGCATAGTTTGGCTGTTTATTTTTACCTCTTCGTTTAAACAATTGAGCGCTCAATCTTACCTGCATTTTATAGAAAACAAAGGCCAATGGAACAGCAAGGTTGCATTTAAAGGCGAGTTGCCGACAGGTGCTTTTTTTCTGAAACCGGATGGCGGTTATAAAATGGTATTGCACAATCCTGATGATCTTAAAAATATCACAGAACAAAGTCATACACTATCTTCCCTAAAACCATCTGTTCAATCATCGGCTGTAATGAACAGGAATCTGCAAAAGGTTTTACACTCACATGCATACGAAGTAAAATTTTTAAATGCCAATCCGCAGCCACAGGTAATAAAAGAAAAACCGTTAGCAAACTATAATAATTATTTTATCGGAAATGATCCGGCTAAATGGGCCGGTGGTTGTAAAATTTATCAATCCATCACTTATAAAAATATTTATCCAGACATTGATGTACGTTATTATACTTCGTCGCAGGGTACCTTAAAATACGATATCATCGTTTATCCCGGTGGTGATATCAGAAATGTTAGTTTATATTATGATGGTGTGGATGGATTGAAATTAAAAGATGGTGCTTTAAAAATTAAAACTTCGGTTGAAGATGTGGTGGAAGGCAATCCCGTCAGTTATATCAGCAATCAATCAGGAAGAAAAGAAATGGCCTGCAGTTATAAGATAGCAGGAAATATTATGCGGTTTGATCTGAAAGAATCAAAACCCCGCAACTCAATATTGGTAATAGACCCTACCATTATTTTTGCAAGTTTTTCGGGAAGCAATGCCGACAATTGGGGCTATACTGCAACCTATGATAATGCAGGGAATTTTTATGCAGGAGGAATTGTATTTGCCACAGGATATCCCGTCACCAATAATGCATTTCAAACAAAATTTGCCGGAGGAAATAACGGTACAGGTGAAGGTTCGGTTGACCAAAATGGTAATCCAATCGATATGAACGGTTTTGATATCGGCATCATGAAATTTAATTCAACGGGCTCTACTGTAATGTATGCCACTTATATTGGCGGTGCCAGCGGTAATGAACAACCGCATAGTTTGGTAGTTGATGGTAATGGGAATTTAATTATTGCGGGACGTACCACTTCATCCGATTATCCTACTGTGGCACCAAATAAAATAGGTCCCTGTGGCAAGCAGGATATAATTCTTACAAAATTAAATGCAACAGGAACTGCACTCATTGGTTCATTAAGAATTGGCGGCACAGGCGATGATGGTGTAAATATTTCTTCGAAAGATATGCCCGCACCGGCACCACAGGGTTCCGTGCTTACCAGAAGAAATTACGGCGATGATGCCAGAAGCGAAGTAATATTGGATAATGCAGGAAACATCTATTTAGCTTCCTGTACACAGTCATCAGATTTTCCGACAACCAATCCTTTTCAATCAAGTAATAATGGAGGCACTTATAGTCAGGATGGTGTTATCATTAAAGCAGCACCCGATCTAAGCAGTATTATTTTCAGCAGTTATTTAGGTGGCACAGGCGATGATGCTGCTTTTGCGTTGGCTATAAATCCGGTTTCGAATAATATTTATGTTTGCGGTGCAACGGCAAGTAAGGATCTGTCAAATAAATCTGTTAACATATATAATGGCGGTATCTGCGATGGATTTATTTCAATCATAAGCAACTCAGCCAATCCTGCACTCCTGTCCAACAGTTATATCGGTACTGCATCAGCCGATCAATTATATGGCATACAGTTCAATAAAACAGGTGATGTTTTTGTAACAGGCACTACCGAAGGTGTAATACCGGTAGTTAATTCCCCTTTCAATGCAACAGGACAATCGACAGGCAAACAATTTATTACTAAATTAAGTTCTGATCTGTTAACTGTAATATATTCTGCAAATTTTGGTTCGGGTGGATCCTATCCCAATATATCTCCTGCCGCTTTTTTAGTGGATAATTGTGAGAATGTTTATGTATCGGGATGGGGTGGCGGATTAGATGGCCCTTATACCAATTCGGGTACTTTAGGATTAAGTGCTAAAGCCGCACCTGATGGGTCGCAACCCTTAAAAACAAGTACTGATGGAAATAGTTTTTATTTCTTCGTATTGGAAAGAAATGCAAACTCGCAACTCTATGGCGGATTTTACGGGGATAACAGGATGACCGGCCAGAGTTCGCCACCCGGCGATTATAATGGCGTTCATGTAGATGGTGGTACCAGCCGGTTTGATAATAAAGGAGTGGTATATCAATCTATTTGTGCCTGCGGGCCCGATCCCAACATGTCAACACAGGGAGTTGTATATCCAAATAATGCTGCATACCAAAACAATAATGGCTATAGTTGTAATTTATTTGCATTAAAAGTGGCATTTAATTTAGCAGGTGTATTATCGGGTGTACAGGCTTCGATCAATGGAGTGGTGAGGGATACTGCGGGATGTGTTCCATTGCAGGTGAGTTTTACCGATACAATTGGTACCGCCAAACAATATATATGGAACTTTGGTGATGGCGGCACCGATACTACCACTACCACTTCAAGCGTTTCGCATTATTATAATTCGGCAGGTAATTTTTTGGTACGGTTGATAGGTGTTGATAACAGCAAATGTTTCCCTTACGATACGTCGTATGTTACCATTAAAGTTGGTACCGATTCGGTTGCACTTGGTTTAAGCTATGGAAGAGTTGGTGGGTGTAATTCGCTGACCTATCTTTTTACAAATAAATCAGTCCCGTCGCCTACGGCAGTACCTTTTAAACCAAATTCGTTTAAGATAAATTTTGGTGATGGATCAAGCAGTTTATTTTCCGATACCATAACGCATACGTATCCTTCAGTTGGAACATACAATGTAAGCTTAGTTTTAGTGGACAGTAATTATTGCAACCAATACGACAGTAGCATTGTTCAACTCCGGATATCAAATAATGTAAAAGCCCAGTTTACAACACCTGCATTCGGATGTGCAGCATACAATGCAGTCTTTACAAACACTTCTTTGGGAGGTACCGATTTTGAATGGGTATTCGGCGATGGCAGTACCTATTCGACAACCAGCATTGCAGCAGTTACACATCTGTATCCCAATATTCAAACTTATACTGCATACCTGATTGCCACCGACACCAATACCTGTAACAGAGTTGATACCAGTGCAAGTTTTGTAATTACGGTACAAGGCAAGCCCACAGCTAATTTTAGCGTATCGCCTCAGCCACCTGTTTCTAACACACCTATTGTGTTCACCAATAATTCGGTTGGCGCTGTTTCGTATAAATGGTTATTTGGCGATGGAACAGATTCTGTTACCACAAGCAGTGCAGCTGTAAGTCATTTATACAATGCTACCGGAACATATACTGCATCTTTAATTGCTTTTAATAATGCAGGTTGCTCCGATACTTTGAGTTTATCCGTTGCTGCTTTAATAACGCCTGTTTTTGGTATACCTACAGCCATTGCACCCAATTGCAATTGCAGTAATAATAAGATCTTTATCCGCGGCTTTGGTATTGCAAGTGTAAAATGGAATATTTATAATCGTTGGGGAACATTGGTTTTCACTACCGAAAATAAAGATACAGGTTGGGATGGAACTTATAAAGGAGTGATCGTTCCACAGGATGTATATGTATATGTTTTAGAAATTAAAATGACTGATGGAACCAGTTATACAAAGAACGGCGATATAACATTATTAAAATAATTTATTGAAAAAAACAGTCCTACATATTATTCCTTTTGTTTTATTAACGCTGATCTCAGTTTCTGTTGATGCGCAGGATTTAGTACATTTTTCTCAATATTTTAATACACCATTACTTGTAAACCCCGCCAACACAGGTTTTGATCCGACACACGATTACCGCATTGGCGGTAATTACCGAAATCAATTACCAAGTTTCGGAAGTCCTTATCAAACAATGGATATTTGGGGCGATGTACAATTATTTAATGACAAATTCGAAAACGGATGGGTTGGTTTAGGCGCCACTCTTTCGAAAGATGTTGCGGGCAGCGGAAGCCTAACATCAACAAAAGGATATGTCTCTGTTGCTTATCATCAGGTGCTTGGCGATAATAGTTTATTAAGTGCGGGACTGGGTATTGGCATGGTAAATCAAAGAGTAGATCCTTCCATGCTCACATTTAACGATCAATGGAACGGACAAATATTCGATATAAAATTGCCGACGAGTTCGCCTATTACTTATAATTCGATTTATTATTTGGATCTGCAGGCTGGTGTGAACTATGCTTATTTTGCTTCGGACAATGTTTACTTAAATGCAGGTCTTAGTGTAACACATTTGAATCATCCTAATGAAAGTTTTTATGCAGTTAATAATACTGCAACTCAAATACCATTTCGTTATACTGCATTTTTAAACAGTAATATCAAAATACAAAATCTCTGGATATTAAATCCCAATGCTTATATAAGCAAAATGTCAACGTTTTGGGAAGTGGTTGCCGGATTAAATGCCAATCGAAATTTGAGTGGTGATGGCACCAATCAACTAATACTTGGATTGTATTACAGAAGTAATGATGCTATTATTCCAATGATCGGTTATCAATTGAATGATATAAAAATTACGCTTAATTATGATGCCACTTTTTCTACATTAAGTGCAAACAATCAAACAAGAGGTGCGTATGAATTGTCGATTATTAAAAGTGGATTTTTTGGTGGTGCAGACAAATCGTTGAATGCAACTAAATGTCCAAAAGCAATAAGTTTTTAAAACAAAGTTTGTACGCCGTTGGTTATACGAAACTCGTGTTGCAATAACCATTTCTTTCTCCATAAACCGCCAGAATATCCCGTTAGATTTTTATCGCTTCCAATTACACGATGGCAGGGAACAATGATCGCAATTTTATTTTTACCATTAGTAGAAGCCGCAGCACGAACCACTTTCGGGTCACCCAATCTTTTTGCCAGGTCTAAATAACTGATGGTTTTTCCATAAGGAATTTCCAATAATTCGCTCCATACTCTTTTTTGGAAATCGGTGCCCTCCTGATGCACGGGAACCGTAAAATGTTTTCTTCTTCCCGCAAAAAATTCAATTAACTCTTCGGTACATTGATGAATGATATCGCTGATGCCGGGTTCGCCGTGCACTACCTGCTCGGGATTATCAATGAAACTTAATTCGGCAATATAATTATCGGTACCACCAATTTTTAATAAGCCAATTGGACTTTCATAATATGTATAGTAGAGTTCTTCCATTAGCCAATCGTTTGACCATTTTGGACTTGTTTATCCGGTCGCAATAAAATTACCTGATTATTTTCATCATACACACCTAATACCAAACATTCGCTAAAAAAATCGGCGATTTGTTTGGGAGGAAAATTTACAACGGCAACAATTTGCTTTCCTTTTAAATCATCTTTCCTGTAATGATCGGTTATTTGCGCTGATGATTGTTTGATACCATATTTACCAAAATCGATCTTTAATTTATACGCCGGCTTCTTTGCCTTCGGAAAATCATCAACATCAATGATGGTCCCTGTTTTAATTTCTATTTTTTCAAAATCATTCCAAGTGATCATGTTGTAAATTTGTGTGATAAAACTATAACTTTTAACAATATGAACATTACCATTCGTAAAGCAACAATAAATGATGTTGAATTGATAGCGCCATTGTTTGATGGTTACAGAATCTTTTATAAACAAACATCTGATTTGGTTGGAGCAGAAAAATTTATCAGTGACAGGATCAAAAAAAATGAATCGGTAATATTTTTTGCAGAGGAAAATAATAAAGCTGTTGGGTTTACACAATTGTATCCGATATTTTCTTCGGTTGGAATGAAGCGTACCTGGCTATTGAATGATTTGTTTGTTGACCCCAATGCCCGTGGCAAGGGCGTTGCCGATGCTTTACTGCAAACTGCACAACAATTTGGGGCCGAAACAAACAGCAGATGGCTGATGCTGCAAACGGCAGTTGATAATTATGCTGCACAAAAAGTTTATGAACGCAACGGATGGAAAAAAGAACAGGAATTTTTTACTTATAACTTTGCATTAAGTAAATAAAAAATAATCAATGCACATAGAGCATATTGCAATTTGGTGTAAGGACATAGAGCAAATGAAAACATTTTATGCAAAATATTTTCATGCCACTGCAAATAATAAGTATCATAATCATGCTAAAAAGTTTACTTCCTATTTTTTAAATTTCGGCAATGGTGCAAGATTAGAGTTAATGCAGATGGGAAATATTTCTGAGAGAATGGATAGCCTTACTGCCCAATATAAAGGCATAGCACATTTCGCAATCTCATTAGGTTCTAAAGAAAGAGTTGATGATTTAACACAACAATTAAAACAGGACGGATATATTTTGCTGGATGGCCCAAGAACAACCGGTGACGGTTATTACGAAAGTGTAATAATGGATCCTGAACAAAACAGGATCGAGTTAACTGTTTAAAAATATTAGACCACAAATCTGTTGAACAAAAATGCTTTCACATCTATCCGTGAAAGCATTTCTATTTTTATTTCGATATAATAAAGCCGATTATTTTTCGGTTGGATTCTTCTTTCCTGCCATCAGCTTTTCAACTGCCGCTTCCAACCTGCGTTTGCGGGTATCATCTTTTTTGGCTTCCTCTATCCAGGTAACATATTCTTTCTGGTTGCTGAAAGAAAGTGAAGTAAAGAATTCCTTTACTTTTTTATGTTTGGTAAAAATCATTTCCAATTCAACGGGAGGCATCACCAATCTTTTATCAAAGTCAATACCTTTTACCTCAATTTTTTTTTCCGATACGGCTTTTGTTCTTGCAGGAATAGCAGCTGTTTTTTTAAAGCGCATAGCACTCCAAACATGATCCAACGAAACAAGGCTTACACCTTCATAATCATGTTGGGTCAAATAATCCCAACTGCAGTCGCGGTTCAGATCGCTGACAATCTTACTGGTTTGCTTGGGGTAAGCAACCCAAAGCTTACTGTTATCGTGCAAAGCAGGAAACACGTCTTTCAAAACATTGTTGAGCTGATGTTGGTTTACGGCAAATACCAAAGCAAAATCAACTTTACGTGTTTTAAGTAACGGGGTAACATTCTTTGCATACGACAGTTTTGCAAACTGTTTTTCGATGGAAGACGGTAATCCCTGAATTAACAGGTTCTTCTCATCATTCAATTGTAACTTCTCCAACAAATTCTGATTTGACATGCCTAAAAGGAATTTCAGGTGATGTGAATAGTTCGCAAAGTTAAAAAATTGTAACCATAGTTTGAAATATAATAACAAACTAATTTTCAGATGAACTATTTTCCTGATGGATTGTAATATTTCATTGCTTCGGGCATTAAGCTTTCTAATTTTTGAATTCTTTCTGCATCGGCAGGGTGATCACTTAAAAATACAGGCGGTTTTTCGCCTCCCAATGCTGCCATTCGTTTCCAGAATGGGATGGCTTCCCGGGGATCATATCCGGCCATTGCTGCAAATATCAGCCCATAATGATCGGCTTCATATTCCTGTTTTCTCGAATTAGGTAACAGTACCCCCACCTGTGCGGTTGGCGCATATACCTGATTAAAAATATCTACAGTTTGAGGATTGCTACCCAAAGCAATATCGCCAACAAGTCCTACCCCCTGTGCTAATAATTGCTGGCTCATTCTTTCTCTGCCGTGGCCTGCTACAGCATGCGTAATTTCGTGCCCCAACACGATCGCCAATGCTGTTTCATTTTGAGTGATAGGCAAAAGACCTGTGTAACAAACCACTTTTCCGCCGGGCATACACCATGCATTTACTTCTTTATTTTCAACTAAATTAAATTCCCATTTATACCCGTTTAATGCATCAGGCATACCCTTATCGGAATAATATTTTGCGATGGCAGCAGCAATCTTATTTCCTACACGCTTTACCATTGCTGCATCTTTCGCATTGCCAGTTACCACCTTACTTGAAGTTAAAAATTGTTTATACTGAGTAACTGCCAATGATTGAACCTGTGATTCGGGTACTAAACTTAATTGGCTTCTTCCCGTGATAGCATTACGATGACATGAAACTATAAGCAATACGCTTATCGCAAATACAATTCTTTTAATTAACATGAAACAGACTTTAGAAAAAGCAAAGATAATTCACCAAGCGATAAAAAAGTAAAACTAAATATTACGTTTTCTTTGTTTACGTCGGTCGCGGTATTTTAAGATAGGGACTTTACTTTCGGTTCCTTTAAGTATTCGTGAAATATTTTTTTGGTGTGTTAGTACGATCATCAATGCAACAATCACTGCAAACACACGATACAATGTTTCTTTTTCATTAAAAACAAAAAGAATAAATACCATGAATGCAACACCGGCAAGAATAGAACTTAACGAAACAAAACGGGTTAAATATAAAACCAATAAAAAGACACCAACACATGAAACGGCAACAATAGGTTGTATCGCCAGGGCCATTCCAAATAATGTGGCAACGCCCTTTCCGCCTTTGAATCCGGCCCAAAGCGGAAAAATATGTCCAAGTACCGAAGCCAAACCTAATCCGATCATCAGATTTGTCCTGTCCCATTGATCGGTCAAATAATAAGGCAACAAAATATAAAGTGAAGTAGCTATCACGC
>JAGWPQ010000445.1 GCA_028877045.1 Bacteroidota bacterium
ACTCTTGTACGTTCGGTTCGCTTTTCAGCAAATCACATCCCCAATTTTCCCAACAACACTTTCGTCATTTTATAAAATGCTTCGTGGCTGTATCCTGCAATATGCGGCGTAACAATTACATTGGGCATTGTCAACAATTCGTTTAATTGTTTTTGTTCTGCTTCGGAGTAAGAAGATAATTTTTCGTTTTCCAGCACATCAATTCCTGCAGCTTTAATTTTTTTATTTTTCAATGCATTAATTAATGCAGCGGTATCGGTTACTTTTCCGCGGCAGGTATTTAAAAAATAAGGTTGTCGTTCCAGCGAATTAAAGAATGCATCATTGGCATAATGAAAAGTTTCATCAGTCAACGGTACATGCAAACTAATTACATCGGCATACCTGAAAATCTGTTCGGGCTGCGCTTCGCGGATAAACCCTTTTGCAAAACCTTCTTTGTATTTATCATGCGCCAAAACAGTAACATCAAAAGACGATAATAATTTTGCAAACGCAGCACCTGTATTACCAAACCCAATGATACCAACGGTTTTACCGCTTAGCTCATCGGCTTTATTACTATCGCGGTTCCATTTTCCTTCTTTGATTTCCTGCTGGCTGCTTGAAATTTTATTCATCAAATTCAGCAACAATCCCAATGCATGTTCGGCTACAGCATTCCTGTTTCCTTCGGGACTATTAAAAACATGTATGCCTTTACTTTCGGCATAGGGCACATCAATTCTGTCCATGCCGCTGCCCAATCTGCCGATCCATTTTAATTGTGTTGCAGCATCGATCATTTTTTTATCAATATCAATTCTTGTTGTTGCAACCAGGCCTTCTGCATCTTTAATTATTTCAATTAGCCGATCATATTTAATGGTAGGTTCATACAGCACTTCATAACCATGGGTGCGCAATGTTTCAATTAAATATTCGTGCGTGTTCCCGGTAATAATAACTTTTTTCATCTCATCTTAAATGTTAGTGCCGCAAAATCGCTGATGCTTAATTGCTCGGCACGTTTATTAAAAATTTCATCTTTTATTACATCATCATCAAACAAACTTTTGGTAGCATTACGCAAAGTTTTCCGGCGCTGGTTAAACGCGGCTTTCACCAACTGCACAAAAACTTTTTCACTTCTCACTTCGTACTTCGTATTTCTAACTTTCAATCTTATCACACCACTCATCACTTTGGGTGGTGGATTAAAACTTTCGGGCGGCACATCAAACAAATATTCAACATCGTAAAAAGCCTGAATTAAGATACTGATGATGCCATACACTTTACTGCCCGGCCCGGCTGCAACCCTTTGTGCCACTTCTTTCTGAAACATGCCTATCACCACGGGTACCTGTTCTTTCCAATCCAAAATTTTAAACAATATCTGCGATGAAATATTGTATGGAAAATTTCCAACAACAGTAAACTCGTTCTCAAACGGCGCATCCATTTCCAACATACTTTGATGAATTATTTTTCCACTGATCGAAGGATAAGTCGCATTCAAATACTCAACTTTTTCGGCATCCAGTTCCACCGCTTTAAAATCAATTCCTTTCAACTGCAATAAATACTTGGTCAATGCGCCACCGCCCGGACCAACTTCGAGCAATTGTTTCACCTCATTTTCCTGCAGGGCAGCAACGATTTTTTTGCAAATATTTTCATCTTTCAGAAAATGTTGACCCAATGATTTTTTTAGTGTGTACTGCATCGGCTCAAAAGTAACAAAATCAAAGGCTGCATCTCATGCTTTGTTCTTATTTTTGATGGATATAAAAACTTTACATGAGCAACGAATTGCAAAAACCTGTTATTGGATTTAGCTGTGGCGACCTGAACGGCATCGGCATCGAATTAATTATTAAATCACTCGGCGATCACCGCATCCTCGAAATGTGCATCCCTGTTGTGTTTGCAAGCAATAAAAGCATTAATTTTTATCGCAAGAGTTTACCCGAAATTAATTTTGCATACAACAGCACCAAAGAATTCAGCAAACTCAGCCACAAACAGGTCAATGTTTTTAATTGCTGGGAAGAAGAAGTGATCATGAATCCCGGCATCTTAAACGAAATTGGCGGCAAGTATGCCCTGCTCTCGTTGCAATGCGCCGTAAAAGCTTTGAAAGAAAAAAATATAGATGCGTTGGTTACCGCACCTATCCATAAAAAAAATATTCAATCCGAACAATTTAATTACAGCGGTCATACGCCATATTTAAAAGCCGAATTTGGAGTGAGTGATGTAGTGATGTTAATGGTTGCCGAAAATATGCGTGTTGGTTTGGTTACCGAACATGTTCCGGTTAATGAAATTGCAAAACACATCACCAAGGAAAATATCATCAGCAAAATAAAGATCATCAACAGTTGCTTGCAAAAAGATTTCGGCATCGACAGGCCACGCATTGCAGTGCTGGGCTTAAATCCGCATGCAGGCGACGAAGGACTGGTTGGCAACGAAGAAGAAACAATCATTAAACCTGCCATCAAAGAAGCAAAACAAAATTTAAATATTCTTGCATTCGGAACCTACAGTGCCGATGCATTTTTTG
>JAGWPQ010000446.1 GCA_028877045.1 Bacteroidota bacterium
AACTTCATGCATTCGGGATGGTTTTACTTTGAGTTATTTGAGGATGACAAACTGAAAGAGAAGAATAAATTCTTCATTGCGAAGGAGTTTTAATTTCTCCTGACAATTTTATAAAACCTGATAAATGTCATTTTTTTCCGCAATTATTTCTTGCATTTTTGTTCTGTAATACGGTTTTTCTCTCAAAATATTTTATTACTTGTTTTCAAACAAGTATTAGTTTGCTTAATATGAGAAAATGTAAAAGGCTGCCCCTTTGTTAGGTTTGGGACGGCCTTTTCTGCGTTTATATCCTACCTGATCTCCGGTAATTTTTTGTTGGTTCAAAAGTTGCGCAAAGTTATTCAGACTTCACCTCATTTTGTTTGATAAAAGTCATAGGAAACCAGCATTTTTCGTTTGAAATTTATAACAAAAAAGGAGGTATTTATGAATACTCTAACGAAAACAAACGGTAACCAAAGTATCTTCAAACCATTGCTCAGCGACTTTTTTGATGTAGATCCATTCTTCGGAGGAAGCTGGTTGAGAAAGATGGAAAGCCATGTTCCTGCAGTGAATATTGCAGAAAACGAAAAAGATTATATGATTGAAGTGGTGGCACCCGGATTTAAAAAAGATGATTTTAAAATCAAAGTGAATGATGATGTACTTGTTATCAGCGCAGAAGTTGAAAATGAGAAAAAAGAAGACAATAAAGATTACACCAGAAGGGAATACAGTTTCAATTCTTTCACACGTTCATTTGGCTTGCCTGATAATGTAAAGAATGATGCAATCGATGCGGTTTATGCAGATGGTGTGCTGAAACTTAAAATGCCAAAAACTAAAGTTGAAAAGAAAGCTATTAAAGAGATTCATGTTAAATAGGGACATGAATAGTGTTAGATAAGTTACGGAGCAAATGGGGAGGCTATTCTGGAAATGAATAGCCTCTTTTTTGCAGGTTTATTTCTTTAGGGAAGCAATATCGATTACAAAACGATAACGAACATCTCCTTTGATCATTCGTTCGTATGCTTCATTGATTTGTTGAATGGGGATTACTTCAACTTCGGAACTGATATTATATTCGGCACAATAATCGAGCATTTCCTGTGTTTCTTTAATGCCGCCAATCAGTGAACCGATGATACTTCTTCTTTTTGCAATTAAACTAAATGCAGGTACCTGTGATGGTGATGGCGGAACTCCAACAACAATCATTGTTCCGTTGGTTCTTAATAAATCTAAGTAAACAGAATAATCATGCTGCGCTGAAACGGTATTTAAAATAACATCGAAATGATTTTGCAAACCCTTCATTGTTTCTTTATCTGATGTTAATGCAAAATGATGTGCACCTAATTTTTCTGCATCTGCTTTTTTTGATGGGGAAGAGCTTAACATGGTTACCTCAGCACCAAATGATACAGCAAATTTAACTGCCATATGCCCTAATCCACCTAAGCCCAATACAGCTACTCTGTCACCTTTCTTTACACCAACATGTTTTAACGGAGAATATGTTGTAATGCCTGCACATAATAATGGTGCAACTCTTTCTAATGGAAGTTTATCAGAAATCTTTAAAGTGTATTGTTCATCAACAACAATTAAAGTTGAATAACCACCCTGTGTTGCTGTGCCATCTTTTTCATTGCTGTTGTATGTACCTACCATTCCTGTTTCACAATATTGTTCTAACCCTTCTTTGCAATTATCACAAACACGGCAGGAATCAACGAAACAACCTACTCCGGCTAAATCCCCGACTTTGAATTTTTTTACATGATCGCCTACTTTTGTAATGCGACCAACAATTTCATGTCCGGGAACCATCGGATAAGTTGATCCGCCCCATTCATTTCGTACCTGATGAATATCGGAATGACAAACACCGCAATATAAAATTTCTATCTGCACGTCATGTACCCCCGGTTCTCTTCTGCTGAAATCAAATGGTGCTAAAGGTGTTGTTGCACTTTGTGCTGCATAAGCTTTTGTTGCTGACATGTACTTATATTTTTTAATGATGATTGTGGAAATAACAAGTTACTGAAGTAAATGTTTTGTTTAACAAAAATAAAATGAGCTGCAAAATTTCGCAATCAAATTAGTTCGCGATGTGTATGAGGGATTTCTAAAACCAGATCTTCACCATAAGCATTTGCGGGGGTTTGATAACCAATTTTGAAATCATTATTCAAAACTTTTTTTGTGATGATCAAACTGCTGTGTGCAGTTAAAGTGTAACCTTCGGGCCCTGTGAATCTTGCCTGCACAATTTGGCCGTTTAGATTTTCAACTTCACCCCAAACTAAACTTTTACTTTTTAATCTCATTTCATCATTTGGCCCGGCAGGTTTTGCATTTATTTTTCTCTTTACATAATTACGAACCAAGTTTGTTTTTAATAACCAATTATATAAACGTTGGTATTTTAAAAGCTTAAAAGTTTTTGGCGAAGTGCCGGTATAGGTTTCAATATTTGGGATGGCTGTTGTATGAAAAGCTGTAGAAACATCGCCCCATGGAATCGTCATCACAAACAATTTCTTTACACCAAAATCAATCCATCTTCCTTTATGTCCCAATGGCTTTGAGATTATTTTCCCATCTTCTCTTACTGCACCACCTTCGCCCAAACCCTCTGCCATCGTGATGGCTGTGCCATGCGAATAGCCACCGCCAATACTGGCAAATGCTAACTTTAAATTAATGGCATCGGGTAATTTGTTTTTGAGAAATAATGCCATACAATCGGTTGGTACCACATCAAAACCAACACCCGGCATGATGGTAATATTTTTTGCAACTGCATCTTTATGAGAACGTTTCGCCATTTCAAAAACACCGATCTCTCCGGTAATATCCAAATAATGAGTGTTGGTTGCAATGCAGGCTTCGATCATTTGTTTGGCAGTATGATTGAAAGGCCCGGCAGTATGCAATACAACTTTTACTTCTGATAAAATATGATGCAGTTTTTCGGTCTCATTCAGATCGATGATACGATACGGTAATTTTAGTTCTTCTGCCAAAGGGCGAATCTTCGATTCGTTTCTTCCTCCTAAGATGGGAGAGAGACCATAACTTTTTGCAAGTTTTGCAATAAGCTGACCTGTATAACCATTAGCGCCGTATAATAAAAATGATTCTTTCACTATTGTAATGTACAAAGTAAAGTTTGTAACCAATCCTAAATTAACTATTCATGAAAACCCAATGCTTCAATATATCCTTTGTTGCCGTAACAATTTTTAAATGAAGCATTTTGCAGAAAGCCTTCCAAAGCTTGTTTGATTTGTTCTGCATTTTTTGGACGTACATTTCTTATCTCACCATAACCAGATCTTACTGTATCGGCAAATTGAATGATCTGATCATAATATTTCGGAACGGGAAATGTAACGATACCTCTTGTGTTATTCATTTTTTTATAAGGCCAGAAATGCCATCCGATATTTTCCTTTTCTAATAATTGTTTGAACTGCATTACCCAACTGTCTTCATTTTCGCCGGTTTCGCCACAATAAATCGGCACCTGATATTTATTGCTGAAATCTATGTATTCCTGAATAACTTCTTTTGTTGGCGGTGTCCAGTATTTATGAAAAGTGTACACCGCTTTTTTATCGAACGGTTCACCAAAGATTTTAAAATTCGAATCCCATTGCGAGCCACCCAGGAAAACAAGATGGTTTGCATCAACAGTACGGACTGCTTTTGTTATTTTTTTATACAATGGTTCCAATAAATGATTGAAATGTGCTGAATCGAAATAATGTGCAATGGGTTCATTCAATAAATCATAACCGATGATTGCTGATTCATTTGTATAATGCAATGCGATTTTTTTCCAGATATCGATTATTAATTTTTGACTTTCATCACTCTCAAATAAATATGGATAGCCATAACTGTCATCAATGTTATCGCCGGTTTGTCCGCCCGGTGCACAATGCATATCCAATATCACATAAATATTTTCCTGTTTGCACCAATTAATTACCTGATCCATGATCTTAAAGCCACGTGCAATTCCTTTGCCGCCCAGATATTCTTCATCGGTAAATAATTTGTAATGAAATGGGATGCGGCTCGAATTAACGCCAATCATTTTCAAATAATGAATATCGGCCTGAGTGATATATGTGTTGAGATATTTTTTCCAAAACATTGCAGATTCTTCAGGGCCGATCAGTTCATTCATCATTTCCTGAATTAATCTCGGCGAATTGGCGTACTTAAATTTAAACATGTAGCCTTCGGGCACTAACCAATTGCCCAAATTGGTTCCCCGCATTAAAAAGGGTTTTCCGTCAACACCAATTATTTCCTTTCCTTTTACGGAAATGAATTTTTTTGTTTGTGCAGTAAGCGAAATCGTTAATCCTAAAAATGCAATCGATAAGATCTGTTTCAGTTTCATAAATAATAAGTCGGTTAATGTATGTTGTATTTTATTTTGATGCTGTCGTAAGTGTTTATCAAATTATTTGAAGTACCTGATTTATCAAATATTTTTTCCCAGGTATTTAAAGGTTCCCAGATAAAAGTCCCCAGCATATTTTTATTTGATAAGTTGAATGCAATATCATTCACTTCTTTTTTATGTTCGGAGTATTCAACAACAATAATATCCTGTTTATATTTTTTTGAGAGATCGGTTAAATTGTTTTGAAGATCTGCGATTGTGCCATGCCACTGCGGATAATAAGATTGCCCGATCACATCGAACGAAATATTTCTTTGTTTCATGTTATCCAGAAACGAAACCGATTCGGCGTTTTGTCCGCCGCAGGCAATATGCAACATCACTTTTATTTTGGGATCAACTTCTCTTACCGCTTTTATTCCTGCGCCAACAAAAGCTGCAAGATTATCGAAATTGCTACTGTTGCCATCGGGCCATAAAATGCCATGATTAATTTCATTGCCCACCTGGACCATGTCAGGTAAAGTATTTTGTTTTTGCAATTCAATTAAAACTTTTTTCGTGAAATCATGAACAGCTTGTGCAAGTTGTACTACAGTAAAATTTTTCCATGCAGCCGGTTTAAATTGTTTTCCGGGATCGGCCCACGTATCGCTGTAATGAAAGTCCAGTAAGAATTTCATGCCGGTAGCTTTAATTCGTTTTGCCATTTGTTTGGTATGTTCCAGATCGCAAAAACCTTTTTTGGGCGAGTATCCGCTATCGGCAGCAGGGTCATTGAAAATGCGCAAACGGATATAATTAAAACCATGATCTTTTAAAATAAGCATGGCATCTTTTTGCGAACCGTTATCACTGAATTTTATTCCTCTGTCTTCCAATTGAGGAAGAAACGAAATATCGGCACCTAAAATTTTCTCGGCTTTTGGATTACTATTTTGCGCATCATTTTTCAAGAATGACAAGAGCAAAAATAAAAGAGGGATGATTTTTTTCATCTTACAAGATTAAACACCAAAATTAGTGTTTAAAGTTTTGGGAAAAATTATAAAATGATAAAAGTCATAGGTTCTTCCTTGAACGGTAAAGAAATTTGTTCTCTAATAAATTTTGTTTTTTCACGTCACAAACATTCGCTGGTATAATTATTATGTCAGTATTTCCGGGGGGAAGGGTGTTTGTGACTTTTTGTTTTGTAAGATCATTTTTCCAACAATAAAATCCCTGTTTTTGTAATATCAATTTTATGTGCTTTATACAAAGCACCAACAGTCATCTTAAAGGTCTTTTTGCTCATGCCGAAGAAGCTATAAATATCTTCTGGACTTGATTTATCATGATAGGGTAGGTAACCATTATTTTCCTGCAATAAGCGAATTATTTTTTGCGATTCATCCTCCACACGCTGATAACCGGGTTTGCCCAAGAGTACATCAATTTTATTGTCGGGTAATATTTTTTTAATAAAACCTTGGAAACGATCGCCTATATTAATGTCTTTGAACAATTCATTAAAATGCAATAAACCTGTGTGAAGGTTATTGATGATCATCACATAACCGAGATCTGTTCTGCGATACACCAACAGGTCAACCATTTCTAATTCTTTTACTGTAATATTTTCGTTGCTTAATTGTTGTTCAATTTTTTCGGTAGCAGCCACACGGCCTGTTTGTTCATCAACATAAATTTTTACCAGATATTCGCCGCCGGGATGCATGCCCATCAGTTGTTGCGACTTTGCAACAAAAATATCTTTCATCAATCCCCAGTCTAAAAATGCGCCGGCACCGGTGGTGCTTACACATTTCAATAAAACAATATCGCCCACAATTCCTTTGGGCTCTTGTGTTGTAGCAATGACGCGGTTCTCCGAATCGTGATACAGGAACACTTTCAGTTCATCGCCAATTCGCAGATCTTTTGGTACAAAACGTTTGGGCAATAAAATGCCTTCACCGCCATCATCCAGATAAAAACCAAAATCAACTTTACGCGTAACCTTTAAATTATTGTAAGTACCAATCTGTATCATGAATAATTAAATTGAAGAGAAGCGGTAAAGGTAAGCCGAATAGCTGTAGTTTTTGATCTATTTCTGATTTGAGAAGATTTGCAAATCAGAAATAAGTGAAGCAACATCAGGTTTTAAATCAGCATCTTTAATAAGAAGATTAACATTGCTGAAATTAATTGTGCAGGTCAAAAAACAAAAATCAGTTTGCCGGCATTAACTTTACATTCTACAAATGACTGAAATTAAAAATACATTGCGATTGGCTATCTTTTTTAAAAACAGCAGGAGAGGCGACAGAAAAACTAAAAAGATTTTGATTCTGCTGATTATCTTTTTTTGTTCGGCCATACATTCATTTTCACAAGCTGATACTTCTTTCTGGTTTGCAGCCCCGGCCATAACGCCAAGCCACGAGAATAAACCAATTGTTTTTAGACTATCGAGCTACGATAAAGCTGCTGATGTAACAATCAGCGAACCAAACAATCCAACATTTCAATCATACCAAATACATTTAATTCCCTACACTGCGCAAACAGTAACACTTACCGGGCAAATAGATATCATTGAAAATAAACCCGCTGTTACTGTTTTGAATTACGGGATTCATATCGGTGCTACAGCAAAGATTTCGGCATATTATGAAGAAGGACAATTATATAATCCCGAAATTTTTCCTTTAAAAGGAAAGACCGGCGAAGGTTTGAATTTTCTTATTCCATCGCAAACAAGATTTAGTACCTGGGCAGGATTGGCTACTCCGGCGCATAGTGGGTTTGTAATCGTAGCTACGCAGGATAATGATTCTGTTACAATAACATTATCAAAAAATGCAGGGACCCATTCGGCAAATGTTCCATTCACCATTGTATTAAATAAAGGGCAATCCTATGCTGTTATTGCAGATGGCACTGCAGCCACGTCGCATTTGGGCGGCAGTGTTATTCAATCAAAAAAACCAATCGCAGTAACGATTTACGATGATTCGGTTGATGCAGCATCTGCCTGCGCAACCTGTTCATGTAAAGATTTGATCGGCGATCAAATCGTACCGGCTAATAATACCGGTCAGGAATTTATTATTGTGAGAGGTAATTTATCATTGCCATCTCCGGGCGATTATTTTTATGTGTGGCCAACAGCCGATAATACAACTATTTCGGTTAATGGGGTGGCGGTTGCAACGAGAAATACAGGACAATCTTACGAGGGATTATTAACCGATCAATCTGCTTATATTGTTACCAGCAATAATGCTTATGTTTATCAACTTACCGGAATTAATTGCGAGATGGCAGCAACAGATTTGCCAAGTATTAAATGTACAGGTTCGCAATTAGTTTCTTTTGTTAGATCTACCAACGAATATTTTCAATTAAACTTATTATGCAAAACACCCGATATTGGGAATTTTTTAGTTAATGGTCAGGCAGGAATAATTACAGCTTCTATGTTTCAGGATGTTCCCGGGACAAATGGTGCATGGAAATCGGCCAGGATCACTACTGCATATCTTAATAATATTGATCAGGTATTTCCTGCATTAGCAACATCTATTGTTTCAAATACATCGGGGTTATTTCATTTGGGATTTTTAAATGGCGCATCTTATACCGGTGGCCGACTTGGTTATTTCTCTAATTATGCAACCGTTGAGACATCACCTACTGTTGCATCAGCATCATGTTTTGGTTCAAACATAAAATTAACGTCAACATTAGTCAGTGGTGCATCCTATTCGTGGAGCGGGCCTAACGGATTTACCAGTTCAAGTAACGATACAACTATTTATAATGCAAACTTCAGTAATACCGGCACTTATTATTTAACTGCAAATATTAATGGATGCGGAACATCTTTTGATAGTGTTGTTTTAACTGTTCATCCTTTACCAACGATCAGTTTTGTAAAACCGGCAGATACGGTTTGTTTCAATAGTTCAAAAAAAATAAATTTTACTTTAACAGGCACTGCACCATGGAGTTTAATTTATACTGATGGAATTAGTAATGATACTATCCCATCCATCATAACATCAGCATCTTTTTTTGTGGCCAAACCAACAGCTACAACTGTTTACAGCATTAATAATATAACTGACTCCAATACTTGCACTGTTGCAGCAATTGTTATTCCTCAAAAAGATACATTAGTCGTTAATCAGTTGCCGATCGCCAATTTCGGTTATTCAACTATTCATTGCGAAAAAAATGCAGTAACATTTTACGATAGTTCGAAAGCAAATTTAGATTCGCTTGTTAATTGGTATTGGATAATGGGAAACGACAGTATCAGAAATGTTGCCGATAAAAATCCTTTTACCGAAACATATTCTCCATGGGGAAACTATACTGTAAAACTTGCAGTACAATCGAGCATGGGTTGCAAGAGCGATACAACAACTAAAACAATTACAATTCATCCATTGCCAACCGTTGGATTTATTTTGCCCGAAGTTTGTTTGAATGATGCATCGGCTTTATTTACCGATTCAACAAAAATGATCGATGGCTCACAATTAAAATCATGGCAATGGAACTTTGACGCATCAACGGCATCACCAACTGTTCCTTCAAATCATTATCCATCACCACTAACATCAACACAACAAAACCCTTCTGTTCATTATGATTTTTCGAGTCGTTATAAAGTTCAGGAAATTGTTACGTCGAATGACGGATGTGTCGACAGCTTAACAAGCAACTTTACTGTGAACGGCGCAAAGCCGCATGCAGCTTATGTTGTACTCGATTCGGCAAAACTTTGCAGCAATTCGTTTGTGCAATTGCAAAATTTTTCTACAGTTGATTTTGGAACCGTTACCTCAACTGAAATATTTTGGGAACCGACTGTTGACAGCATCGATCAGCATCCCGATTCAGGTAAAATTTATAAATATTTATATCCCAATTTTCAAACACCTGCAAGCAAAACTTATTCAGTAAAGATGATCGCACGTTCGGGCAATGCTTCGGTCTGCGCCGATTCATTAACAACTATTATTACAATTCATCAAAGCCCGAAAGTTGCATTTGAAATTTTACCCGGAATATGTAACGATACCACTGCAAGGCAAATAACGCAGGCAAGCGAAACCGGTAATGTGCCCGGAACATTTGCATTTTACGGAACAGGTGTTGATACAACAACAGGAATGTTTTCTCCACGATTAATTGCTGCAGGAACTTATCCCATAAAATATGTTTACACAACAGCCATTGGTTGCAGCGATTCGGCAACACAAAATCAAACCGTTTGGCCATCGCCTGTTGCAAAATGGGGAGTGAGTTCGCCAACATGCGAAAAAAATAATATCACTTTCACAGATTCATCAATTAATCTTGCCAACAACCAAAGTAAAATAATTAAATGGGATTGGAATTTTGGTGATACCGTAACAGATTCTATCATCACAAATAATTTTCCTTTTGAAAAAAAATATGCATCTGCAAATAGTTATACTGCAAGCTTGATTGTACAAACCGATAGCGGCTGCATTAGCAAATTAAACACGCAAACAATTAATGTTCATTATTTGCCCAAACCAAATTTTGGATTACCGATAATTTGTTTGCCCGATGGAAGAGGTCAGTTTACTGATTCATCTTCCATTGCCGATGCATCCATGCTTAATTATTTCTGGAACTTTGGCGATGCCGCAGATCCAACGCCATCGCTGCTTCCAAGCCCAACGCATAAATTCAGTTCATTGGGTCCGTTCAACATTCAATTAAAATTAACATCGAAAGATGGATGTTTAGATTCGTTGCAAAAAACACTCACAACAATTTATCCGCAACCAAAAGCAAACTTCACGATTCAATCTGCCGAAGTGTGTTTGGGTGATACCATTCATTTTTTCGATGCCACAACAAATTATACCGATTCAATAAAATATTGGTATTGGGATCTGTCTCAAAATTATTCGGCACGTGAACAAAACCCTTCACGGCAAATTTCCGATTCAGGAACTTTCAATATCAGTTTATTTATTTTCGATGCAAAAGGTTGTGTAAGCGATACTGCCATTAAATCGGTTGTTGTATATCCGTATCCGCATCTTTCATTAACACACAATGTTGTTGTTTTAGAAGGTGGCCATCTGCAATTGAAACCAATTTTTTATGCTGTCGATCCAAGTTTTAATTGGTCACCTGATTTATATTTAGATAGCACGAACGTTGCATATCCAATCACTTCGCCGTTAAATGACATCACTTATAAACTTACTTTAACGGGCAAAGGAAATTGTGCCGTAAGTGATACTGTTTTTGTAAAATTATTATTGAGCCCGATGGTGCCAAATGCATTTAGCCCTAATGGCGATGGCATCAACGATACATGGATCATAAAATATTTAGACAGTTATCCAAACTGCGAAGTGAAAGTGTTCGACAGGGGCGGCCATCTTATTTTCAGTTCAATTAATTACGACAAACCATGGGACGGAACATTTTCCGGAAAGCCTTTGCCCATCGGCACTTATTATTATATCATCAATCCAAAAAATGGCCGTGCCATTATCAGCGGATCGGTAACTATTTTAAAATAATGTAGCCGGCTGCTGAAATCCTATGTGACTGCCGTTGCGTCGCACTCTTCAACGTTCTGAACCTTTCTCAGCAATCACAACAAAAAATTTACCTACGGTTTTCCGCATCTTACCGCCGGTTTTATTTCAATAGCCTAATTGCTCTTGTATAAATTATTTTGGTAAAATAGTTTTACGCCATAAAATAAAAAATATGGAAAACAGTAATCACAACAGAGAAACCGGAAGGATCATCGGCGGTTTAATATTAGTGGGTGTTGGCGGCGCTTTATTATTACGCAATTTAGATTTTCCAATTCCACATTGGTTATTTACCTGGCCAATGATATTAATTCTTATCGGTGTTTATTCGGGCTTCAAACATAATTTTCAAAATTCGTCATGGATCATTTTAATGGCCATTGGCGGTTTCTTTTTATTCGATAAATATATTTTCGACATCAGCTTAGAACAATATTTCTGGCCGTTGTTCATCATGTTTATCGGTTTATTATTTATGGTTCGCCCAAGAAGACGATGGAGAGACAGGGCCAATGATTTTCGCAACGATTGGAAAGAAAAATGGGGCAACGATGCTGCAAACAGTGACTCGCAAAATTATTTCGCAGATAATGGCGATTATTTTAAGATCAACTCCGTTTTCAGCGGCGTGAAAAGAACAATACTTTCTAAAAATTTTCAGGGCGGTTCTATGTCCTGTGTTTTTGGCGGCGCCGAAATTGATTTAACACAGGCTGATATCAATGGCAAAGTTGTAATTAGAATTGAAGCTGTTTTTGGCGGCGCCAAAATAATTGTTCCCGCCAATTGGGTTATTCAAAACGAGATCGACGGCGTATTTCATGGTGTGGAAGATAAGAGAAATTATAACGCATCAACTGCCAATGCCGATAAAGTGCTTGTGCTGAAAGGGTCTGCGGTATTTGGCGGCGTTGAGATAAGGAGCTATTAAAACCAATTTTTCAAAACCAAAATAACTACTCTATGAACTGGTACCTTGCAAAAATTGTTTATCAGATCATTTGCGACAAAGGTTTGCATACACCGCAGTTTGATGAACAATTAAGATTAATTTACGCCGAAGATAATTTGCATGCTTTTTATAAAGCAAGATTATTGGGCGAACATGAAGAAGACAGTTTTTTGAATAAACTAAACAAACCAATTTGCTGGAAATTTATTGATGTTTCGGAAATCCATAAATTGGATAATTTAGTGGATGGCGCCGAAATGTATTCGAAAATAAATGAGGAAACCAATCCTGAGATTTTTATTCGCAATACGCGGTTGAAAGCAACACAATTATTGGAAGATTACACACTTCAATTCATCAAATTAAACTGATCAATTGCCTGCAACAAAAAAAAATAATGCGAGATATATTCCGATTTTTATTGGCTGGAGTTTGCTTTGGATATTTATTCAGTGGAATGTTTTATTAAAATTCGGATTGACAGAAACCGAAGCAATTGTTGATAGTTATATCAGCAATATTTTATTAGGCGCTTCCTGTTTTCTGGTGTTCAATAACATGAAATATTATTTGCCAAAGCAGGAAAAATATTGGTTTATCATCGCAATAAGTTTTGTACTGAGTTGTTGCTGGTTGCTGTTGGTACGGTTAATTCTCTGGGCTATTTTTAAAAACGACGAACACTATATTTCTACTCTGCATCAGTCTTCAACTGTACGTTTTGGTTTTGCTTTTTTAATGATCGGTTGCATGTCAACAATAAGTTTATTGTGGCATACGCAAAGAGATATTCTAAAAACCGATGAACAACAAAAAGAAATTTTGCAATTGGCAAAAGATGCGGAATTGTTTAAGCTACGCCAGCAATTACAGCCGCATTTTTTATTCAACAGTCTAAATTCTATCAGTGCATTAACTGCCACACAACCCGAGAAAGCACGGCACATGATCCAGCAACTATCAGATTTTTTGCGTGGTACTTTAAAAAAAGATGATCATCACAAAAACAGTTTGGAAGAAGAATTGCAATATCTCGAATTGTATCTCGACATTGAAAAAGTAAGATTTGGTCATCGGCTGCAAACGGTAATTGATGTTGAGGAAAATATTAAGCAGATGGAATTGCCATCATTGATACTGCAACCGGTTGTAGAGAATGCCATTAAATTTGGTCTGTACGATACGATTGGTGATGTTGTTATTTCTATCACGGCAAAAAAAATAAATGATGAGCTGGAAGTAACGGTGCAAAACCCGTTCGATCCCGAAACCGCACAACCATTGCAGGGAACAGGTTTCGGGCTGGCATCGATCAAACGAAGATTATTTTTATTGTTTGCAAGGCAGGATCTGTTGCAAACAAAAACAGAAAATAATTATTTTATTACAACAATTATTATTCCTCAAGCAATATGAAATGTATAATTATAGATGATGAGCCGTTGGCAAGGATGATGGTGAAAGAATATTTGCAATCCTATCCCGATATCGAATTGGTGCAGGAATGCAATGATGGATTTGAAGGTGTGAAAGCCATTCAGCAACATCAACCCGATCTTATTTTTTTGGATATTCAGATGCCGAAGATCAATGGTTTTGAAATGCTGGAGTTGATCGATAACCCGCCGCAAATCATCTTTACCACTGCATTTGAAGAATATGCCATCAAAGCATTTGAAACACATGCGGTAGATTATTTATTGAAACCTTTTTCGAAAGAACGTTTCGATAAAGCCATTCAAAAATCGTTGCAGCAAAAAGAGAAAGCAACAACAAATACGCACGAATTAATTGAAACTGCATCACAATCAGCCGTCCAGTCAAATCGCGTGGTGGTAAAGGATGGCGGTAAAATAAAAATAATTCCTGTTGCACAAATCCAGTATGTGGAAGCGGCGGATGATTATGTAAAAATCCATACGGCCGATGGTGTTTTTTTGAAAAAGAAAACCATGCAATTTTTTGAGGACAGTTTGCAGCAGCAACAATTTATTCGTGTGCATCGTTCGTATATCATCAATGCGCAACTCATTACACGCATCGATCCGCATGAAAAAGAAAGCCATTTAGTTTTATTAAGTACCGGAACAAAATTGCCCGTAAGCAAAACCGGTTATGCAAAGTTGAAAGAAGTGTTGGGGATATGATTTTATATTATAAACTAATAAAATGAGTCCGAAAGAAATAGTTCAAAAATGGGTAATTGCTTTTAATAAAATGGCGGTTAATGAATTAATGGAATTATATGATGACGATGCAATTAATCATCAGGTTGCTAATCCAATTGTAGAAGGTAAAGATGCCATTCAAAAAATGTTTGAAAAGGAATTCGCGCAGGCAAAAATGATTTGCATTATTGAAAATATTTTTGAAGATGGTGAATGGGCTATTTTAGAATGGAAAGATCCTGTAGGATTAAGAGGCTGTGGTTTTTTTCAAATTATAAACGACAAAATAAAATTTCAAAGAGGTTATTGGGATAAACTTTCTTTTTTAAAGTTGCATGGTTTGCCGATTCCTGAAGATTAAAATAATTTAGCTGTTGAATTAAAAACGGAACATTGAAGTGTGCGATTCTTTCACTGAAAGAATCAGGGGCAACAGGCGGTGCCATGAAAAACTGCTGTCGGCTAC
>JAGWPQ010000447.1 GCA_028877045.1 Bacteroidota bacterium
CTTTGCAATACAGACAAAAAATCTAATCTATAATTATTATAAAATTCATTTGTCGAATAAAAAATAGAACGTACAAGAGTGCGACGCAACAGGTGATGCCACACTACTGTCCCGTTAAGTTTTCAAAAAGTGTAGGTTGTATGCTAACAGTTTTAGTTTCTTGATTACTGAACAGTTCCTGTATGTTACATTTTTCAAAAAGACTGACACTTATTACCTGCATCATTTGATTAAGTGACATATCTGTTTTCAACGTTTTTTTAAGAATTGCCAGTTGCAGATAATTGCATACGGCTATCCATATTTGTGTCTTCACCGCATTCTCACTATTACCATAAAACTTCTTTATCCTTAAATGCTGTTTTATCCATTTAAAAAACAATTCTACTTTCCATCTTTCCTTATACAATCTTGCTACAACAACTGCATCTAATAATAAATTATTGGTAAGGAACGATAACATCTTTCCTGTTGTTGCATCTTTATATTCTATTCTTCTTATGCTTATGGGATACCATCTTCGGGTATGCCATCTTTTCATTTGTACAAGTTCATCTTTTATAATGCCTTCCTGATGATTAACTGCTTTGGTTTCCTTGATTGTATAGGACATATTTTCTTTAGCTCTTGTTACAAAAAATGCCCTGCTCAATTCAATTCTGTATAGCCTGTCAAAATCAACGTAAGCCTTATCCATCAAGTAAAAACAGCCTGCACGATAGTTTAAATTATCCATCAATACCATATCCTGTTTATTGCCCATTGTTATATGTACAAACTCGGGGATATAACCATCCGTATTAAGGAGTACATGTACTTTAACAGCTTTTTTTTGGCTGCTGTAAGTAGCCCATGAAAACAGGCTCATACATAAACCGATTGTTGTACTGTCAAAAGCATAAACAACTGTTCCCAATTCTTTAGAAAGCTTATTATCTCCTTTGTAAAGAGGTACTGCTCTGCTCATTAACAGCTTTGCTAAATCAGCATATATTTCCCAGTTCCGTTTTTCATTTGCTCCCGCAAGTGTTGTTCGCGATACGGTTGTTTTAATGCCGCAGTGATATAACTTTTTTTGAATGCTGCGCAAACAATATTCTATATCACGCAAGCTTTCCCTGAATGATAACTGGGCAAAACCCATCACTAAAAACTGTTCCCAACAACTAAAACGCTTTACCCTGAAGTCGCCTTTATAACGATCAACACATTGTTCAAACTCATAACGGTTGATTAATTCAAACAACTGCGTAAATACATATTTGCCTTGATTCATTTGCTAACCTATGTAGCAAAAAATCAACTTTCATTTCAAATCGAAAAATCAAAGAACTATTCTTAAATACATGCGCAATATGACTTACACAACATTGCTATTGCACTTAACGGGACAGTAGTGTGGCATCGCCTGTTGCGTCGCACACTTGTACGCTTGGTTCTTTATTCAGCTTTTATTTCGTTGGTGACAACACCAACGAAGGCAAAAGTGATCCTCCAAAACACTTGTCAATTAAATGTTTTTTGCCTATTATCAAAGTCTCATCTTCCAAGAGAATCTGTTTCAATACCACTTCCATTTATATTATTATATCGTATTTTAAAAACTGCCGAACGTGCTGTTACTGTATTAGCGTTAATCAATATAGTATCGGAATATCCATCTTTCCAGGAAGGAGTGCAGAGATAAAATGGAATGTATGTATTACTTGGTGGTGCAGCTGAATTACCGGTTAAAATGTATCTATAATTGCATTGAGAGTTAATTCCATTAATAGATGAATAAATAGTGGTTAATACAACATTCTGATTTCGATCCTGTCCCCATGCAAAATTAATCGAATCGGTAGGCAGCCCTGTGTATCTTCTGATATTACCTGATATATCAATATCTGTTGAAGAAATTAAATGCCAGGCACCTTCGTTTAAATAGGATGTAGCCATAACGCCTTGAGGCATCCGACTGTTTATAGTACAAGAAGATGCAAAAGTTATTGATAAAATAAATACCACAATTCTAAGAAAATTATTCATAAAAAAAATTTAATGTTGAATATTATAAATAATCGTTTGGAAATATTGAAAATCTCCGCGGTTATTTGGTGATGTAGTATAATCTACATTGCAGTTATACCAACCATCGTTATTTGGGCCACCCTGACCATTGAAAGGTGATGGAGGACCCCAACCCCAATTCATGTGTAAATAATCGGATACCTCATAAATATTAGTTGTAAACATATTTATAAACCAACTAAATAAATTAATTTTTGCCGGTAATAGTGCACCGGCAAA
>JAGWPQ010000046.1 GCA_028877045.1 Bacteroidota bacterium
ATTCTTTTACAAAGGAAATAGTCTATTTGAATAAGAAACTTGTTGAGCAGGGGATTTAAAAATATATGTCATTGGCAGTAACCAATTTCTGCTGCGCAGAAAAGCACATTGAAAATGACAGATTGGCCACAAAGACGCTAAGGCCGAAGTTTTAAAAAGCTTCGCTTTTCTTTGTTTCTTAGGACCTTCGTGGCAAAAAATAACCATTTGTTTGCAAGTGGTTTTCAGAATTTTTTTTGCTAACTGTCATTGGCAGGCTCTCGAAACATGATCTTGTAACGAAAATTTCGTTATCACTCTTCGGGTACCTCAGAGTGACAATCATTAACTTCACGATATTGCTGCAACATGGCCCATTTTTTATTAAAAATTTATTTCATGAAAAGACATTCATACAAGAGTGCTGTTCTAAGTTTTGTGATAGCCATTTTATTTTATGCTACAGCAAGGGCGCAAAATACCGATCCTGTCAATGTGGTTACTACCGCCGTGCCTTTTTTACGCATATCACCCGATGCAAAATCAGGCGGCATGGGCGATGCGGGCATTGCAACAGCCCCTGACGTAAATGCGCCTTTCTGGAATCTGGCCAAAACACCATTCAATAAAGCAGGAACCGCTGTTGGTTTTGCTTACACACCCTGGTTGAAAGATCTGGGATTGAATGATGTTTACCTGGCAAGTTTGTCGGCCTTCAGAAAAACCGATGATGAGAACCAGGCATTCTCTACTTCCATCCGCTATTTTAGTTTGGGCAATATCCAGTTTACCGACTATTCGGGCAATTTATTGAACTCTTATAATCCCAAAGAATTTTCAATCGACTTTGGTTATTCCAGAAAATTATCACCCAATCTGGGATTAGGTGTGGCATTGCGTTATATTAATTCATCCCTGGTTACCGGAACAGTGAATGGTGTGAGTTATAAAGCCGGAAATGCAGTGGCAGGCGATGTTTCGTTGTTTTATACCGACAATGATAAAACAGGAGCGGGTTTAAATTGGGGTGTTACTTTAACCAATCTCGGTTCAAAGATCGGTTATACCAATGATGCACAGAACAAAGATTATATTCCGGCCAATTTAGGATTGGGTGTTGCTTACACCAGCGTATTTGATGATGCCAGTAAAATGACTTTTACATTAGACCTGAATAAATTATTGGTACCTGCAGCGCCTGTTGCCAGCAATCCGCCCAACAGCTCCGCCGATTCGGCCAATCTTGCGGCATACCGCAGCAGCAGTGTGATGTCGAGCTGGGTAAAGTCATTTGCCGATGGCACCAATCAAATAAAATCGGTTCAGGCTTCCTTGGGTGCCGAATATAATTATATGGATCAGTTCATGCTTCGTGCGGGGTATTATTACGAAAGTGCTGAAAGAGGTAACCGCAAATATTTTTCTTTGGGTGTTGGATTAAGATATCAAACTATCGGAATTGATTTTTCATACCTGGTACCATCGGGCAATGGTATTACACGTAATCCATTATCTAATACCTTACGCTTAGGTTTACTTTTCGATCTGGAAAAAATGGATGAAGTGCATAAGAATTAACCTCACCCTTCCGTCCCTCTCCTGAAGGCGAGGGAAACCAAATTCCGGTTTTAGTATTATTATTGTGGTGATGGAAAGAGAGGCTTATCAATATTTTTACCTCACCCTTCCGTCCCTCTCCTGAAGGCGAGGGAAACTACATTTTGATCCGGGAAAGATGGACAAACTGTATAAGAATAAATTGGTTTTACGCAATTGCGATGAGCAAAATTATTCGGATGATGCAGCACTTATTTTTTTATTCTGTAAATTCGTACCATGTACAGCACTAATGAAATACTCACTATTTTGAGAGCCAAAAAAAAGGACCTTGAAAAAAAATACCCTATTGTTGAATTAGGTCTGTTTGGTTCTTATGCCCGTGGTGATTATAATGAACAAAGTGATATTGATATATTAGTTGATTTCAATGGAAGGATAGGGATCGATTTTATTGGATTGGCGCAGGAATTAGAAGATACCTTTCAAACCAAAATTGATGTAATATCCCGAAAAGGGATTCAACCTAAATATCTCCCCTTTGTAGAAAAAAACCTGATCCATGTCTGAAAGACAATTGTCCTTTCTTTTAGAAGATATTGCAGAAACGTGAATGGTCAATCGTCCATTGACTAACGCACACTTTCATAATTCATAATTCATCATTCAGCCTTTAACATCTAACATTTAGCATTAAACCGTCCACCGTCCATTGGCTAACACGTACTTTCATCATTCATCATTCATAATTCAACATCTAACATTTTTATAAGTATCTGTAAATGAGTTCTTTCGAACATAAAATAAATTTTACTCAATATTATGAGTAAAATTACTCAATATCGTGAGTAAAACAAAGAGCTATTATACTTATTTATGAAGAATGGGAGTCGGTTCCGCTAATAGCGGGAGGGAGTCGGATTAATAAGACGAATGAAGATATGCTAAATGAATGTTTGAAGCTGGAACTGCTTGAAAATGACATTGCCCAGCGAGGTGATATACTTCCTTAAATATATCGATCCTCTGGAGCTTATATTCTCGTTTCGAAGAACAATATCTATTAATATATCGCCTCTCTGAGGCTAATATTGTATTGAACAATTTAATTCCCCAACGGGTTATTATAATATTAAAAAAGCCTCAAATTCGGGCTTTAAAATTTTAGTTATACAATCTGTAATTCTCGTTTCTTAGGTAACGCAACTTTTACAACTCTCAATTCATCAGCTATTTGATGAATTGTTTTTTGTATAACTACGATCCTTTCTTTGGAAGGATATTTTTTACCTGTAGTATATTGCCGCATCAGACCTCTGCTAATGCCTGCTCGGTCCGCAATTACAGACGCGTTTAGAAAATTTTTGTCTTCAAACAATCCGGTTATATCATACTGGATATCAAATTGAATTTCATCAGCATTTAAAGAGTGAAAATCAACTAATAATTTTTTCATTCTCTTTTGAAGTGCAATAAGACTTGGGGCCGATTCTACTAATAAGTTGTCATCATAATTTACTCTCCCCCAAACATCCCCTTCTGATGAACTTTCAATTACCAAAGCAATTTTGTGTTTCATTTTTAAATTTTTTAAGTGTGTTATTTTATTTTAAAGTTGCAGTTTATTTTAATCCTGCCTGCTTCAAAATTGAATTCATTGTCTTTGGCGGTATTTCTTTTTTTCCGTGAACAGCTACCGTTACCTTTCCCGGTTTGGTTGGATGAACATATTGTCGATG
>JAGWPQ010000448.1 GCA_028877045.1 Bacteroidota bacterium
TATTGAAGCCTTAATGCAGGATGGCAAGGCTTTACAAGCCGGTACGTCGCACTTTTTAGGGCAGAATTTTGCCAAAGCTTTTGATGTAAAATTCAGCGACAAAGAAAATAAGCTGGAATATGTTTGGGCAACAAGCTGGGGTGTTAGTACAAGATTGATCGGCGCATTGGTTATGGCACACAGCGATGATGATGGTTTGATCCTGCCTCCAAAAATTGCACCTATTCAGGTTGTGATTGTTCCTATTTTTAAAGGAGAAGAACAAAAGGCAATGATCGATGCAAAAGTGAATGAGATCGTTAAACAATTAAAATCATCAGGCATTTCTGTGAAATATGATGATAATGAAAACAACAGGCCCGGTTGGAAATTTGCGCAATACGAATTGCAGGGTATTCCTGTTCGTTTGGCAATTGGTGCAAGAGATCTGGAAAATAATGTTGTTGAAGTTGCACGCAGAGATACAAAAGAAAAGAAGAGTATAAGCCTTGATGGTATTGCATCATACATCACAACTTTGTTGGAAGATATTCAATCAAATATTTTCAACAGGGCAAAAACGTATCGCGATGAACATATTACCAAAGCCGATACTTGGGATGAGTTTGTAAAATTATTAGATGAAAAAGGCGGATTTATTTCGGCTCATTGGGATGGCACGGATGAAACGGAAGAAAAAATAAAGGAATTGACCAAAGCAACTATTCGTTGTATCCCGATCAATAATGAACAGGAAAACGGTGTCTGTATTTTGACAGGGAAACCTTCTACACAAAGAGTTTTATTTGCAAGAGCATATTAATTATTTAAATAGTCTTAAAAAACGTCACCAAAATTTTTTGGTGACGTTTTTATGTAATTATGTCCGAAAACCCGTTACGATACACTGCCCTTTATAATTCACCTTTTAAAACTCTTGATTCGGTTTCACAAAGTTATATAACAGGCTATTTATCCTGCTTATAAACATATTGCTGCTTCTTATATAAGCCTCATATAAGCTACATATAAGCCATATATAAGCTACATATAAGCTACTCCTTATAAGGGTATGTTATATATGGGTTATATATGGGTTATATACGCCTTACACTTGTACTAAAATATAATTAAATTAAGATCTAATAGCTATCTATCATACACAAACAACGCCTCTGCTATAGATATACATTGCCTTTTGAAGACTGACTTATAGGTATATACAGGTAAATTTGCGGATAGAGTAATTATCCACACATAAGGCAGCGATTTAATTCGAAAAATTGCCATTGGCGGAATGTTTTGGCAATAAACGCTATTTTAAAATGTACAGCATATCCCGCAACGCCGTTGTACTTTATGATTAAAAATGCCACTTTCCGTGGTGAGGGGGTATTAGCATTTCAGGTCTGTATTCTTGCTACAATCGCTACTATAGAGCTAACAATTACAATAGCCATGATTTCTGATTATTTCTTTCCAGTTACATTTGCGCCATGCAACAGCCTATTCAAAAATTTTCGGAAGGACAAGTTTTATTATTTGATAAACCCCTACGTTGGACTTCATTCGATCTGGTGAGAAAAGTGCGCAATCTAATTGGTGTTTCGAAAGTGGGACATGCAGGCACTTTAGATCCTCTGGCAACAGGCATGCTGATCATTTGTACCGGAAAATTCACCAAAAAGATCAACGAGTTCATGGGCATGGAAAAAGAATATACCGGCACATTTACTTTGGGCTCGACCACGCCAACTTATGATCTGGAAAGCGGACCGCAAAATTTTATGTCGATCGAAAATATTTCGGAACAACAAATTCTTGATGCAACAAAAAATTTTGTTGGCGATATTTTACAAATGCCGCCGCAACATTCGGCCATAAAAAAAGATGGCAAACGTTTGTACGAATCGGCACGGCAGGGCATTGAAGTAAAAGTTGATTCGCGGCCAATAACCATCAAAGAATTTACGATCACAAAAATAGAATTGCCGCTTGTTTATTTTAAAGTTGTTTGCAGTACCGGCACTTATATCCGCAGTCTTGCCAACGATTTTGGTGCAGCATTGAATGTTGGCGCACATTTAAGCAGTTTATGCAGAACAAGGATTGGTGAGTTTGAATTAAAAGATGCTGAAAATATTAATTTGTTTGAAGAAGAAATAAAATTGTTGAGGAATAAAGAGTAGATTTTTTTTGTTACCGGCAGCAAATGCTTCTGGGTGCTTTAGTTGCGTCGCACTTTTCAACGTTCAGAACTTTATTTAAACTGATAAAAAGCAATTTAACAAAGGAATAAGAAAATATTTTCATGTTTTTATTTGTCGTTACACAAATAATATTTAATTCTGTTATAAGACAATGAGAAAAGGCTTAACGAAATAATTATTTTCGAAGTGATACTAAAAATCGCTAAAATGAAAATACAATTAGTTTTATTTTTTATTGCACTCACTACTTTTCTTTCCTGTAAAAGGACAATAACAGACACATTACAGATTTCTCAGAAAAATGTGATACTTAATTCAAAAGGTGACTCAATTTTAATAACGACAAAAAATACATGGTTTGGATTTAACGGAATATATCTAAATGGAGCTATGTTAAATATTGACGTATGGACAGATCCTTGTAAAATAAATTATAAGGATAGTGTTTTACAAATTTCAAGCAATTCATGTGATTCATTGTTTATAAGAATGAATAAAAACCAAACTTCAATAATAAGGGAATTAAGCATTGGTATATGGAGAGGTGATTATAATGATGGGATATTAATTTCTCAAAATCCTATGAAATAAAATTGTTGCGAACAGCTGAGTAAAAAACAAAGCGTACAAGAGTGTCCCAAAGGGATTCTTTGGAACGACGCAATGAAGATGCCACAAGTACTTCAACTTATCCCCAAAAAATAAAAACGCTTTCAAAATATATTTTGAAA
>JAGWPQ010000449.1 GCA_028877045.1 Bacteroidota bacterium
TTATCCCAAAGAAATTGCAGACATTTATCATCAATCAGATCAATTGGTTTTTCAAACCGGGTTACCGCAAATAAACCGTGAAGATTCTTTTATTGATGATCAAAATAAAAAACGATTCATACTCACATCAAAGATCCCGATCAAGAACGAAAATGGTGAGATTATTGGATTGGTAGGTATCGACCGCGATATTACCAAACAAAAAATGGCTGAAGAAACCGTTAAATACGAGCGTAACCTTTTACGCACATTAATCGATAATTTGCCCGATGCAGTTTATGTGAAAGATAAAGATTTTCGTAAAATTATTGCTAATACCACCGAAGTTAAATTTATGGGATTCGAATCGGAAGATGAAGTGCTGGGTAAAAGTGATTATGAAGTTTATACAAAAGAAGTTGCAGACAGTTCTTTTACCGATGACAAATATGTTTTTACTTCCGGTCAGCCTCAATTGAATAAAGAAGGTTTTTTTATTGATAATCAAAATAAAAAACACTGGACATTAAATTCTAAAGTTCCGATAAGAGATGAAAAAGGAATGATCATTGGGTTAGTTGGTATAGGAAAAGATATCACCGACCGCAAAGACGAAGAGTTTAGGCTTAAACTATTTGAATCTGTTATTACCAACGCAACAGATGCAGTTGCTGTTACAGAAATAGATCCGAATGATGTACACAATCATAAAATCATTTTTGTTAACGAGTCGTATACAAAAATGACTGGCTATTCGAAAGAAGATGTGATTGGTAAATCACCAAGCATTTTGCAGGGACCAAAGACCGATAAAACAGAATTAGCACGCGTTGCTGAATATATTAAAAATTATCAGCCATGCGAATTTGAAGTGATCAATTATAAAAAAAACGGAGAAGAATTTTGGTCGGCCATATCCATTTCGCCCATTACCGACGGCAATAAAAATTATACGCACTGGATTGCTATTAAAAGAGATATTACTGAACACAAAAAAATAGAACAGGAATTAATAAAAGCCAAAGAAAAAGCCGAATCAGGCAGTAAAGCAAAATCAGAATTCTTGGCAAACATGAGCCATGAGATCCGTACTCCATTAAACAGTGTGATCGGTTTTTCTGATCTATTGCATAAATCAAAATTGGATGATATTCAACGCCAGTATGTTTCGGCAGTATTTAATTCGGCCAATTCCTTATTGGATATCATTAATGAAATTCTTGATTTCTCAAAGATAGAAGCCGGTAAATTAGAGATCGAAAATGAGAAGACAGATATATTCGAATTAGGTTACCAGGTAGCCGATGTAATTAGTTATCAGGCTTACAAAAAAGACCTGGAACTGTTATTAAATATTGGATTAGATGTTCCTCGTTTTATTTGGACCGATGCTGTAAGAATAAGGCAGGTGTTGATCAATCTCTTGGGTAATGCAGTTAAATTTACGACCACCGGCGAAGTTGAATTAAAGATAGAAATCTTACAAAAAGATATTGAAGGAAAATCGATATTTCGTTTCTCTGTTCGTGATACAGGCATTGGCATCAACCCCGAAAATCAACAAAAAATATTCGAAGCCTTTTCCCAGGAAGATGCTTCCATTAACAGAAAATTTGGGGGTACCGGTTTGGGTCTGGCTATTTCAAGGAGATTAATTAATTTAATGGGAAGTGAATTGAAATTAGAAAGTACACCACAGGTAGGAAGTACATTTTATTTCGATCTGAAACTAAAAGCTATGGATGGTGAAGCAATAGAATGGAAAAATTTATACGAGTATAAAAAGGTTTTGATCGTTGACGACAATGTGAACAATCGTCATATCTTAAAAGATATGCTGGCGCTGAGATTAATTAATTGCGATGAAGCCGAAAATGGATTGGAAGCATGTAATAAATTAGAAGCGGGAAATAAATACGATTTGGTTTTGATGGATTATCACATGCCGGTCATGGATGGAATTACTGCCATTGAAAAAATACGAAACGAGTTAAAATTAACAGAACTGCCAATCATGTTACTGCACAGCTCTGCCGATGATGCAAGTATTAATAGTGCGTGCCAGGAATTGAATGTGCATCAACGGTTGGTTAAACCCATCAAGATTGAAAATTTATTCGACTCATTATCAAAAATCGGAATTAGTAATAATCAAAGGAAAATAAAATTGAAAGAGATCGATGTAAAACAACCTGCACATTTAAAAGAATATAAAGTTTTAGTGGTTGATGATAATATGTTTAATATTTTATTGATAAAAACTATCATTACCCAAATTCTCCCTAATGCACAGATATCAGAAGCTTCCAATGGAAATGAAGCGGTGGAACTTTACCGGTCTGTTCAGCCCGATATCATTTTCATGGATATTCAAATGCCCGAAATGAATGGGTATGATGCTGCAAAAGTTATTCGCAGCATCGAAAAATTAAATAGGATCCCGATCATCGCATTAACCGCCGGAACATTGAAAGATGAAAAAGAAAGATGTTTGGAAGCAGGCATGAACGATTATGTTTCCAAACCATTCGTAAGTTCTACCATTGTAAGTGCAATAGATAAATGGCTGGTATCTACTTTCGAAAAAAGTTTTGTGATTTAATTAAATTATTTTTTGTTTACCGGCTTTTGTATTTCAATGAAACTGTTGTAGTGTCGCACTCTTGTACTGAAGAAAAGCTATGAGCTATGTGCTTCGAGCTGTGAGCATTTGATAGAAGCTCATGGTTCGCCGCTCACAGCTCCGAATGTACAAGAGTGCGACGCAACCGCTGCCGAATAAAGTTTCTGCAGTTGGATACATAAAAAAACAGCGCTAGTTTTTTATACCTGCGCTGTTTTATTTTAATTAGTCGCTGATTTTTTACTTCACCAATTTCAATTCATCAACAATATGTTTGGCACCGCCTAATTTATCGATGCACCATAAAACATAACGAACATCAACACAAATAGTACGGTTTAGATCTTTATCGAATGCCATTTTATGGCTTAATGCTTCGTAGTTACCATCAAAAGCTAATCCAATTAATTCGCCATTGCCATTAATAACCGGAGAGCCGGAATTACCACCGGTGATATCATTTGTTGTAATGAAGCAAACAACAATGTCGTTATATTTCTTATCGATATAATCTCCAAAATCTTTTGCTTTATACAGGTCTAAGAATTTTGCAGGCAGATCAAATTCATAATCGCCGGGAACATATTTTGCAACAACACCGCTAAGGGTACAAACAAAATCGTAAAACACTGCGTCTTTTGGTTTGTAACTTTTTACATTACCATAAGAAACACGCATGGTAAAGTTTGCATCGGGGTAAGTGCCTTTCATTTTTGCAGGTTCTTTTTCAAATAAGCCTTTCATATATAACCGCCCCAGATCGTTATTCTTATTTATAAAAGCCATTTGCTTCGAAGAAAAATTACTGTTCCAGTTTTTAATAAAAGCCATTGTTGTTTTGAAAGCAGGATCGGCTTCTAATGCAGCGGCAGTGGGGTTTGCAACAAAATCGTTCCATTTGTTGCCATCAAAAGCCATCGTGTTTTCGAAAACATCGGCGGCATATCTTTTATACGGGCTTTCGTCAATGCTGTTGAAATTTTTGAAAAGACTTTCATAAAATCCTGCAGGTTGTTGTTCTTTAGGGATGTCGGTATTATACATCATCAATACAGACGCTAAAATATTCTGATCGCTTTTTTTATTTTCATCTTTCAAAAAATTAGCCCTTGTATTTTTTGCATTGTTGATGGCTTTTTCAAGATCATCTTTGCTTGCATCTTTTTTATTGAGCAATTGATCCAATGCACTCCAGCTTGATACATAAGCCAATAAAGGCGAACCAAAAATTCCTTCTCTCATATAAACAGCCTGAGTTGCGTAAGGTCGCCATGCTTCATAATTTTTTTGATAATCGTTGAAAATATTTTCATATTCAGCTTTGCCTTTTGCCCATTCAATGAAATCGGCTTCTACTTTTTGTTTTTGCCCGGTTACATCATACTTCAATAATTGTTTTGTTTCACCGTCATAAAATTTCCAGTAGTTGGCAATGGATGCATAAGAAGAAGCAAGTTGCAATTTTATGGCAGGATCTTTCTTCATTTCATCAAACATATATTTCAAACGTACATCGCGCAATTTTACCAATGTTGGGTTGTTGATATCGATGCTGAGTTTCACACCGTAAGAAGTTTCGTAACGGTTGGTACCACCCGGATAACCGTAGATCATACTAAAATCGCCATCTTTAAAACCTTTGATGCTGACAGGTAAAAAATATTTTGGTTTCAATGGAACATTGTCTGCACCATAGTTTGCGGGTTTTCCATCTTTACTCATGTACACACGGAAAACAGAAAAATCGCCTGTATGCCGTGGCCATTCCCAATTGTCGGTATCGCCGCCAAATTTGCCAATACTTTCGGGAGGATTACCAACCAAACGAACATCTTTATAAACATCATAAACAAATAAAAAATATTGATTTCCTTTAAACATACTTGCTACAACTGCGGTTTTAAATTCATCACCACCTGTAACTTCTTTTACAATGGCTGATTGTGTTGCAATTAATTTTTGTGCACGTTCCATGCCATCGGTGTTGCCTAATTCTTTCATTACTCTGTCGGTAACATCTTCAATTCTGTTTAAAAAGCGAACAGATATTCTTGATTGAATTTCTTTGCTTTTATCGGCAGCAAAAAAACCGTCTCTTAAATAATTATGATCAACAGTTGATGCATTTGCAATAGCATCGTAACCGCAGTGGTGGTTGGTAAAGATCAATCCCTGGTCGCTGACAATTTCGCCGGTACAACCACCGCCAAAAATGATAATGGCATCTTTAATAGACGAATGGTTGATACTGTACAATTGTTCAGGTTTTAATTTCAACCCTTTTTTAACCATGTCTTTATAAACTTGTTCGCCCAATAAGAGTGGGATCCACATGCCCTCATCGGCATACGTACGGAGCATGAATACTACCAATACAATCGATAGAAAAAATTTTTTCATATATTTCGTGTTTTAGAATTGCAAAGCTAATTGTTATGCAAATCGGATGTTGTTACCGGCTAAAGTTTTTCTGCTTCATTTTACCAACAGAGGAAAATGACCAGTAGGTTAATTGTGTACACAAAAAACATAGTTTCAATTTATTTTTTTAATTTCCGTGTATGCTTACAGATGATAAAGAACTACTGCTTCAATTTAATAAGCCTGAATCAAAAGAAACGGCATTTACTGCTATCATAAAAAAGTATCAGGAAAAATTGTATTGGCATATTCGCAGAATGTTGGTCGACCATGATAATACCAATGATGTGCTGCAAAATGTTTTTATAAAAGTTTGGAAAGGATTGGAAAATTTTAGAGAAGACAGTCAGCTATATACCTGGTTGTACCGCATTGCCACCAATGAATGTTTAACTTTTTTAGATCAGCAAAAAAGAAAAGCATCGGTTAGTTTGGATGAAGGTGAAAGCGGATTGAGCAATAAAGTATTAGCTGATACGGGATTTGATGCAAATAAATTAGAATGGAAATTACAATTGGCCATCCAACGATTACCCGAAAAACAAAGATTAGTTTTTAATCTGAGGTACTACGATGAAATGCCGTACGAGGAAATGAGCCGTATCCTGGATACCAGCGAGGGGGCTTTAAAAGCAAGCTACCACCATGCCGCCAAAAAAATAGAAGATTTTATTTTAAATCATTAAACAAACAATAGGTTTTAAAGTCTTACAACTGTAAAAATGACACATAAGGAGACCATATTTAAGGAATTGACAACTATTTCGCCAATTTTAACAACCCTTAACCAATCAAATTTATTTATTGCTCCGCAAGGATATTTTGAAGGGTTGGCTGTTGATATTATTGCCCGAATTAAACGCGAAGAATTATTGGCTGAAGCAAAATCAAATACGTTTAAAATACCCGAAAATTATTTCGAAACACTTTCTGATACGGTTCTTTCAAAAATAAGATCTGAAAAAAGTGAATTTACTGATGAATTAAAAAAAGTAGCACCGTTATTAAATACAATCAGCCAAAAAAATATTTATACTGTTCCGGAAAATTATTTCGAAAATTTCAGCGTCACCAAAAATAAAAAACAGTCTGCAAAAATTATTTCATTCGGGTTTGCCCGAAAATGGATTAGTTATGCGGCTGCAGCAATTATCGGAGGCGTTTTGATCACCGGAGGTTTTTTATATCAAAACAAACAAAGTTCGTTTAATGTAACTAAAGAATTAAACAGTGTGAGCGATTCTGAATTGAATGCGTATATTGAAAATGATGATTTGGCATTAAATACAGATAATAATTTTTTGAAAGAACAGGATTTGCCCGATATAAAGCAAAGTATATCGACAGTAAGCGATGAAGAATTGCAACAATATTTAAACGATAACTCAGAAGTTTACGCAGAAACACCCTCTAAAACAAATTAAAATGATTTTGTAAAATGAAAAAACTTTTATTGAGCTTATCCTTGCTGATCAGTTGTATGGCATTTTCGCAACCGCCAAAAGGGTTGGGAAACCTGCAGGGATTGAAGATCGCTTACATGACAAGGCAATTGAATTTATCGTCTGAAGAAGCTGAAAAATTCTGGCCTGTTTATTATAATTATACCGATGATATGAATGAAGCAAGAAAAGAAATGAAAGATGATGTTATTGGTTTAGATGAAAAATTATTGGCTTTGAAAAAAAGATATTGGGTAGAATTTAAAAAAGTGTTGGGTACAGATGAAAGAGTAAATAAAGGATTTTTGGCAGAAAGAGAATTCGGTAATTTTATCAGGACCGAAATGGAGAAACGGCAGAGGATGAGGGAACAAAAGTTTCTGAATAAACAGCCATAATATTTAAAGAGCTTTAATGATTTAAAGCTCTTTTTTTTGTTGATGATAATAAGGTGTTTTTATATCATGATAAAACAAAAATGTCCATCCTTCATCCTGTGCCTGATGCCACCATTGCTGGCGAAGCTGCATACATTTTTTCCCGTCGAAATCATATTTGGCAATGAATTTATTTTTCATCTGAATTAATTGCGGGGCATCATCACCGCCAAAAAATAATTTTTGATTTCCGTCTTCGATCCAGAATACCTGGTGATGCGGGCTGTGAGCCGATGTTTCATGATACCGGATATAATCATCAATCCGGCCCTCACCATCCAGCCATTGCACCTGCCGGTTATTTTGCAGCACTTCAATTTCTTCGGTCATGAAAGAAGGAAATCCTTTTTCCATTGCAAACTCAAATTCTTTTTTTTGTACAAAATATGTGGCATTGGGAAAAGACAATTTGTAATTGCCAAGATTATCTCTCATGCTGATGCCGCCTGCATGATCTTTATGCAAATGGCTCATTAAAATTTTTGTTACCTGATTTGGCTGAATACCATTTGCTTTTAAGTTTGAATGAATTTGTAATTCGCCGTTTTTACTGAATCCCAAACCGGTATCGATCAGTAAAATATCTTTTGATGTGATGATCGCAAATGGTTGCACTTCTACCAATAAACTTCCTGTTGATCTTTGTTGCAGATCGTGTTTATCTGAATGAAAGGGAACAAAAATTTTTGTTTTATCAACAGTAAAACTTCCTTCAGAAAGAGGAATGATAATTGGCTTGGTTGGGTTCATTTTATTGATTGAAAAACTTTATCTTAAGATCATTTGCCTGTCGGCATCTAATCTCAATAAAATAAAAATTAGAATTGAAAAAGTAAGTAATGATGAACCGCCGTAACTGATTAATGGTAACGGAATACCAATGATCGGAAACAAACCGATGGTCATGCAAATATTTACGGTAATATGAAAAAAGATAATGCTGGCAACACTGTAAGCATATACTCGGCTGAATGTACTTCGTTGTCGTTCGGCAATGGCGACGATGCGGTATAAAAGGAAAAGATAGATGCCTAAAAAAATAATACAGCCAACCAAGCCAAAAGCTTCGGCCAACGAAGTAAAAATAAAATCGGTATGCTGTTCGGGTACATATTTGCCTCTTGTTTGCGTGCCTTTTAAAAATCCGCTGCCAAATATTTCGCCCGAACCAATTGCAATTTTACTTTGACGTACATTATAATCATCGGGTTTTTTCCCATGTTTTTCTGTTCCTTTTGTTACATGATGGTTTTGACTGCAATCATAATCCTTTCCTACCATGCTGTAAATACGTGTACTCTGATAACATTCAAAAACATTATTAAAAATATAAGGCACAGCAAATCTTTGTATGCCTACCGAAATTGCCCATAACGAAACGATCAGTACTAAAATATTTTTATTACGCTTGAGGGTTTTACGTAAAAAATAAATCGTAACAATAGCAATTGCTGTAAGAATTATTGCCAGTGTATTTGGTTCTAAAACTAAAGTGGCTACTACCAAAATACCAAATGAAGCGCCAAATATTAATATCTGCGGAGGAAGGCCTTCGCGATACAAAACAAGAAAGAAAGACAAGTATGCCAAAGCCAATCCGTCTTCGTGCTGGAAGTGTGAAAGTACTGCCGGAGCCAATGAAATGCTAACGCCGATGATTTGTGATTTTAATTTCGAGAAATCTGTTTCCTGACGTGAGAAAAATTTTGCCAATGCCAATGCAGTGAATATTTTACATAATTCGGCAGGTTGTAAATTAAATCCGCCGCCTAAGGGTATCCAGCTTTTTGAACCATTGATGCTTTTACCAATGAAGAAAGTTGCAAACATCAGTACGATACCGAAAGCATATAATAAGTTGGCGAAGGCTGTAAACAATTTACTATCGGCCAATAAAATAAAAACAGCTACAACAGTGCAAACGCCTGCAAAAATCAATTGCTTGCTGTAATTGGTTTTGCCCGAAATAAAAGTCTGCATCCAATCGGTGCCGGGTTTATATTCCACCATAAAAATGCAGAGAATGCCAATAGCTGTAAGCAGTGCATACAACCAAACTACAAGCCAATCGACACTTCGCGACGAAGAAATATTTGTGTTACTCATTAATTAAGCTGTTCTTGTTATTTTTTTATTTTTCCGTTCATCGTTTAAAATTGCGGCATCACTTTTTTTATTTTTCGGAATAGTTTTTTTAGTTGGTGGGGGAGCCGAAGGTTTTATATCCTCTTCATTATTTTCATCATTGTCAGTCGAGTCGTTCATTTCTTTATTCATTCTTTTCAGCATCAGTTGGGTTTCTCTTATTTGTTTTAAAGAATCACGTTTATTCATGGCAAGGCGCATGACATAAGGTATGATACTTTTCTTCGCAAACTCTTCTAATTTATCCTGACGTTCTTTTCCTTTGATGGAATCTCTCAAATATTTTTCAACCATTAAACTGGCAATGGGTGCAGCGGCCCATGCACCTTGTCCGGCATTTTCGCAAATAACGGCAATGGCAATCCGTGGATTGTCTCTCGGAGCAAAGGCACCGAAAAATGAGTGATCCTGTTGTTTTTCCATCCGGCCGTTTATTTTGGCATAGTTCTCAACGGTTCCTGTTTTACCGCACATTACAATATCGGGGATACGTGATGCAGCAGCAGTTCCATAATCAACCACAGCCTGCATTCCATCTTGTACCGCATCAAAAATACTGTCGGGAATATTTTTATCGGTGTAATGTTTTACTTTAAAATCATCCAGCATATTATAATCATCGCCACCTTCAATTGAATCAACAACATGTGGTGTATAATACCAGCCTTTATTGGCAATGATGGCCATTACATTTGCTAATTGCAACAGGGTCGTTTCAACTTCGCCTTGCCCAATTGCATTAGAAATCACATTACATGAATACCATTTCTGACCAAATATTTTTCTGTAATGTGATGAAACGGGAAGGTTGCCTTTTTTTTCTGAAGGAAGATCGATGCCTAATTTATTGCCCAATCCAAATGTTGATGCATACTTATTAAAAACTGTAAGTGCACTATCAGCGCCGCCATATCTCGGCTGATCTAAAATTCTTTTATAAACTGTAGAAAAATAAGTGTTATCGCTGTGTGCAATGGCTTCTTTGAAATTAAAAGTTCCTCTATCCAAACATTTGGGTTTGCCTGTGCCGCAACCCTGAAATGCACCATTACAGGTAACTGTAGTGCGTTCATTAATTACACCTTCTGTTAATCCAATAATTCCTGAAACAGTTTTAAAAGTTGATCCGGGCGAATATTTATTTCCAATGGCTCTGTTGTTGAAAGGCAATCTTGGATCAAGGGCCAGTTCGCGGATATGTTTCGATCTTTCGCTCCCGGTTAAATAATTAGGGTTATAAGTTGGTGCACTTATCATGCACAAGATGCCGCCTGTTCGCGGGTCGATGGCAACAATACTTCCAACTTTATTGGCCATTAATTTTTCGCCCAATTGTTGCAGTTCAACATCTAAACTTAAATACAAATTTTTACCGGCAACCTGCGCGGTATCGTATAAACCATTTTCGAAAGAACCTTGCAAACGGCTTTTATTATCGCGTATCAAACGTTTAATGCCGCGTTGACCCATTAAAACTTTTTCGTACGTTTTTTCCAATCCGGTTATGCCTGCATAATCGCCCATTTCGTAACCTTCATCTTTGTGGCGGCGAAGAAAGGCTGTATCGACCTCATTCAAATATCCCAGAATATTTGCAGCAGTATTGTACGGATAAATTCGTGCCGACCGTTCGCTTAAAATAAACCCCGGAAACTTATACATGTTTTCGTTAAGCTTGGCATATAGTTCGGGGGAGAGCAATGGTTCAAAAACACTTGAACGAACCGAAGTGTTCTTGAAAATAATTTCCCTCATTCTTTTTTTATACTCGGCAGTATCGATATTTAAAAGATTACATAAGGTTAAGGTATCAACGGCTTTTGATTCGGAAGGTGTTACCACCAGATCGAACATGATCGTATTTTCCAAAAGACTTCTTTTTTTCCGGTCGAAGATGATGCCGCGGTCGGGATAAATAACTTTTCTGTAAATGGCATTACTTTCGGCTGCCAGCCTGTATTTGGGAGAAAATATCTGCAGGTTGATTAATTGTGCAACGATAACAACAAATACTGCCGCAAAAATAATCTGTATTACTCTGCTCCTGCTTTGATTGTATGCCGACATATATTTTTAAGAAAATTATTTTGTGAGATGATGTATCACAAAGTTGGTGATTAGAAACTGATAATTCAATAATGTTGGATAAAATAATTATTCAGCAATGTTAATACAGAATTGTGTTGCCATGAAAATATGTTGTACAAGAGTGCGACGCAAACCTCATCTGCCCTTCGGGCATCTTCTCCTGAAGGAGAAGAGAAATGGATGTAATCTGTTTGTGTCATGAAATGCTGCAGCCGGTAACATAAAAAAATCAGCTCAGGAAAGGATTGTTTTCTTTTTCGTAACCGATCTTGGTTGGCATGCCGTGCCCGGGATACACAATTGTTTCATCGGGCAAAACAAATAATTTTTCGCGGATGTTTTTTAAGAGTGTGGCATGATCGCCGCCCGGAAGATCAGTCCTGCCAATACTTTCGCGAAACAACACATCGCCGCCAATAATAAAATTTTGTGCCTGGCAGTAAAAACAAATACTGCCCGGCGAATGACCCGGAGCAGCAATTACGCTTAAAATATCATCATCAAAATGAATTAAATCATTTTCATGCAGGAAATGCAGCGGGCCTTTATAATTTTCGAAAGGCAATCCGTAACGAATGCCCGAATCGGTTGCAAACGATAACACGATCTCTTCGTTGGGATGAATAAATAATTCTAATCCATATTCTTTGTGAATCCACTTATTTCCAAACACATGATCGAGGTGGCAATGTGTGTTTAATAACTGAATAGGTTTTAAATTATTTGTGGTCAGAAAATTTTTTAACGTTTCCTGTTCAGCGGCAAAGTAACAACCGGGATCAATGATAAGTGCGTGCCGATTCTGATTATAAAGTACATAGGTATTTTCCTGAACGGGACTGAAAGTAAATGATTTAACGGAGATCATAAATGTATTTTACTTGGTTAATACTAATTACCTAATTTTAACAAACATAGAAATGTTCGAAATGATTTCGCAAATAACTTCACTAAATTATTCCGATCGTTTCAATTTTTTTCTAAATTATGACAGGATATGCAAATGAAAAGAATCTATAAATATGTAATACTGGTTTTATCTGTTGTGCCGCTGTTTGCTGTTGCACAGGTAAACTCTGTTGAATATGGTAAAAACCGTTTGCAGTTCAAAAAATTCAAATGGAAATTTTATCAATCTCCCAAGTTCAATACTTATGTTTCGCAGGGCGGAACTGAACTGGGAAAATTTGTCGCACAGATTGCCGAAGAAGAACTTCCTTCCCTTGAAAATTTCATTGAATATTCATTGCAACGTCGCAGCAATATTGTTGTTTATAACAGCTACGACGAATACAAACAAAGCAATATTGGTTTGGGAATTGATTGGCAAAATGCTGGTGGATTGACCAAATTGGTAAATAATAAAATCGTTGTTTTTTTTGATGGCAATCACGAGCATTTAAGATTGCAAATTCGTCAGGGTATTGCAAAAGTGTTAACCGATAATTTATTATTTGGCGATGATATTGGCGAAGTGGCGAGTAATCAGGCTTTGCTTGATATTCCGAAATGGTTAACCGATGGATATATTTCGTATGCCGCTCAAAACTGGAGTACCGAAAAAGATGATGATTTAAAAAGTGCCATGCTTAGCGGCGATTATAATTCGTTTTATGCATTTGCTTATGCAAAACCTATTCTTGCCGGACATGCATTCTGGTATTATTTTGCCGAAAAATACAAGAAAGAAAATGTTACTTATTTTTTGTACCTCACCCGTATGAATAAAAATTTGAACAAGGCTTCACAAAAAATTTGTAAGAAGAAATTTAAGGAAGTGCTGAGTGATTTTATGCAGTTTGAGCAGGACCGGTATTATGCCGATATCCGCCAGCGCCGCAATGCGCCTAAAGGAACATTAAGTGTTTCGGAAGATATTAGCAAAAACGAATATTTCCGGTTTCAGGCAAATCCCAATCCACGAAACAATAATTATGCTGTTGTTGAATTCAGAAAAGGTGTTTACCGGGTAAAGTATGTTGAGAACTTTTGGAACACAAAGATATTATTGGATAAAGGTGTTCGCACCAATCTTGGCGATATCAATCCTAATTATCCCATTCTTGCATGGGATGTAAAAGGAACAAGATTGCTGGTTATTTATTGGGAAGGCGGCCATACAAAAATGTTTGTGTACGATGTTATTGCAAAGTATAAACGCTTTAAACAAACCATCGATGGCTTCGATCAAATATTGGATGCATCATTTATGCTCGATGCAAATACGTTGGTGCTGAGCGCAGTAAAAAATGGTCATTCGGATATTTATACTTATAAAATTGAGGAACAAAAAGCAGAACAGATCACCAATGATATTTATGATGATCTGAATCCGACATTTGTTTCATTCCCTAATCGTTCAGGAATTATTTTTTCATCCAATCGCCCGTCTCCATTGGCTCCTGATGGCGATACCGTGTTGCCAAGCAAACATCGGTTCAATATTTTTTTAGTTGATATCCTCAACAAAAACAAAGTGAAACAAATTGCGCAGCTTACCAATTTAAAATATGGTAATGCAACGTATCCAATGCAATACAATACCAATCATTTTACTTTTGTTGCAGATGAAAACGGGATCGGTAATCGTTGGGCAGGATTCTTTTCTACACAACGCAATGGCTTAGATACTTTGTATTATGTAGGTGATGAAGTGTTGCATAATCCGGAACCAAAAGAATTAGATTCTACATTAACTGCATGGCAAAAACAGGAACCCGACAGTATCAGTTATTTTCAGGTATTTAAAGATTCTACTTATGCTTTTCCAATAACCAATTATCAGAGTTCATTGATCGAAACAAGAATTGCAGGCAATAACGGGCAGGTAAGCGAAACAAGGAGAGAAGGCGATTATAAATTTTTATATAAGCTGAAAGTGAATGAAGATGCATTGAACAAACGCAATGTAAATCCACGGCCAACAGCTTACATGAAGAAGGTAATGGAAGATAAAAAAATTGCATCGGGGAAGGCAATCATTTATTCAAAAACAAATAAAACAGATACCACATCGACCAAAAAGAAAATTGTTTTCCAATCAGAATTTGCAAATGAAAAACCCGATACTGCTGCAAAAGTTATAAATGAAAATCCGCTGATACCGGATGTAAAACAAACTATTTTAAACAGATCGAAATTGTATAATTACCGTTTAAAATTTGGAGCCGATTATATTTTAAGCGGGATCACCAATAATATTTTAGTTAACCGATACCAACCGTATGCAGGCGGGCAAGGTCCTATTCAATTAAATAATGGTAGTGATCTTAACTGGAGTTTCAGAGTAGGGACAAGCGATCTTTTTGAAGACATCAAATTTATTGGTGGCTTCCGTTTTGGAACTAATTTAAGCGATAAAGATGTGTTCCTTTCATTTCAAAATTATCGTCGTCGTTTAGATTGGGGCTTTACTTATTACAGGAGTAATATAAAAACATACGATGGATATTTTCTTACCGGTCCGGCAAGTTTATACAATTCATCTTTAGTTACTAATTTATATCAATTCAATTTTTCTTATCCATTGAATGAAGTAAAAAGTATTCGTGTTACAATTGGCGGAAGAAACGACAGAGGTACTATCAGACCTTTTAATAATGGTACGGGGGCTCCCGATCCTTATGGTCTTGCTTATCACGACAGCAGTACATCATATGGTGTTGGTCGATTTGAATTTGTACACGATAATTCACTCAACCCTGCTCAAAATATTTGGGTGGGATCACGTTATAAAATTTATCTTGATGTTAATGTGCCCATTAATAATGCAGGATTTACAACCTATGATCTTGGATATGATGCAAGGCAGTATATAAAAATTTACCGCAATTTTATTTGGGCAGGACGTGCAGCCGGTGACTTTAGTTGGGGTAAACAAAAAATTATTTATTACCTCGGTGGTGTTGATGGATGGATCAATCCGCAGTTTAATAATTTAGCTCCTGCTAACGATCAAACCTATGCGTTTCAATCATTAGCCATCAACATGCGTGGCTATAATCAAAATGCAGCAAACGGAAATAATGCAGTTGTATTCAA
>JAGWPQ010000450.1 GCA_028877045.1 Bacteroidota bacterium
TCCACAACTCGTCGCTGTTGTCTATAAAAAGAGAAAATGCATTGATTTGTTTACCAATTATTGCTGACTGAAAAGCAGTTGAACGAAAAATAACTTTATTAGTAACTGCATCAATTTTTTCGATAATGCCATTTTGATGAATGGCCCAGATATTATTCTTCGAATCGAACTGAATATCGGTAACAGAACTGTCGGCAGACTGATCGTTTTTATTTCCTATTAATATGGGCTCAACAGCTTTATCGGGCGAAAGCTTATAAATTCCTTTGCCGGGATATAAAAACCAAAATACACTATTCTTATTTATAACATTAATCAATGCAAACAGAGGAAGGTTATATTTCTTAAAAAAAGAAGATTGGTCAGCAAGAAATTTGTCTTTTGTAATATCATAAATGCAGTTATTGCCCTCCACCGATTTTACCCAGAGATTATTATCGGGCAACTCGCAAATTTTGGTAACATAATTATCCTTAAGTGTAAAAGGGTCCTTGGGATCATTTCTGAAAATTTTGAAAGAATGTCCGTCGTACCTGTTTAATCCCGAAATGGTTCCAAACCACATGAACCCCCGGCTATCCTCAAAAATTGTATTGATCTGATTATGTGACAGGCCGTTAGAAATATCAATTCTTCTAAAACTATACTGGCTTTGCTGGGCCAACCCATAAAAAAAGTTCAATAAAAGAATATAAAAAATAATATTTATTTTGTACAATTTCGACATAAGTAAATTCAAATCTTTTCAAATGTAAATCAAATAAATACAATCAATATAATTGCCCATTTGCACAGTTTGGCCGTTTTGAGTTCATTAATCATACTGTTTGTCTTATACTTGGCAATTTGTATAACCAAAACGATGCTTTAAAAGCCACAAACCATTTCATTAATCCGGAATGCTTTATATTTCTTAGTTAAGAGGTCAGCATATTTTTTTATTTATGGAAGTATGATGATCATGTTCATCATAAAATATTTATTATGGAAAAATATTTTCAGCAACTATTTTATCTATGTCGTTACTTACGCTTTCAGCTCAATTAAAATACCGAGTTACAGTAAAGGCAGATCAAACGGACAATTATTTGGGAACCATCGTAGCCGATCCGTATCGATGGTTGGAGAACGATAACAGCGATTATACAAAAGCCCGGGTAAAAGAACAAAATATGGTTATCAATGCATACCTCGATCAAATAGCTTATCGCCATGAATTAAAAAAAAGAATTGATCCACAAAAATTAATTGGAATCTGTTGGCGTAATGTATTGCTTATCTTTTTGCTCCGCATTTTGTAAGGATAATTACTTATGAAGACCCACTCCTGTATAAGCCGTTAAGCCTGCTATACTGCCTGCAAAAGGTATGCTTCCTGTCACAATTGCCTTGGCTAATAAGTTGTTTGGATATGACTGATAGCTATTCTATAGTCATATAAGTCCGGGACAATACAAATGTAAGCCTCATTTAAACCATATATAACTTACTCCTATTAGGAGTAGCTTATATATGGCTTATTGCAGAAAATAGTATATATGTATGATGAGTTTGTTCCGAGCTTACACATACTGTCCTGTACCTAAGAAACAGTGAAGTTATATAAGTATGATACCCTTAAGTTCATCAGCAAATTTGTCACAGCAAATCCATCGGCAGCGTTAAACATGCTTTGGCAAATTAATTCCGTCAAAGGGTTAATTGGAGTTTATTAACTCGTTCTGATCCTATCTTATTTACCATCTCAGATAAAAAGTGTTTGCAATGCTTTATCTGCATAATCATCCACTGCCATTATAATATTGGGCAGATGTGCAAACTCTTTCATCGTGTGGTATGTTTTAATAACAACTGCCTGCATACCGGCTCTTAACGCCGACTCTACGCCTTTTGGAGAATCTTCAAACACAATACATTTATTATAATCCATTCCCAATTGATCGGCACATTTAATAA
>JAGWPQ010000451.1 GCA_028877045.1 Bacteroidota bacterium
GAATTAATTTCCAAAATAGTAGAAGATTCTACATTATATAATCATGCAAATATTTGTATTTATAAGCCGTAGATTTAATTGGTATAGATTTATTAATACTTAAAATAAGATTTTATGAAACATAGTTCTATAGATGTAATAGTTGTTATTGGTGCAGGTTCAATTGGACAAGCAATTGCTCGACGTGTAGGAACAGGAAAGCAAATACTTCTTGCTGACCTTCGCCAAGAAAATAGTGATGCTGCCGCAAAAGTGCTTAGTGAAGCTGGCTTTGAAGTGAGTACAACAGCTGTAGATGTATCATCCAGATTGTCGGTTCAATCACTCATTAAAACTGCTACAGCATTAGGGAATGTCACCGGGCTAATACATGCAGCCGGAGTTTCACCTTCACAGGCTTCACCATCTACTATTCTCAAAGTGGATCTATATGGTACAGCACTTGTATTGGAGGAATTTGGAAATATAATTGCAAGCGGCGGATCAGGTGTGGTGATAGCTTCTCAATCGGGGCATCGTTTACCTGCATTAACGCCTGAACAAGATAAAGCACTTGCCACTGTTCCCACTGAAGAACTATTATCGCTCCCAATGCTTCAGCCTGATCTGGTGAAGGACTCGTTGCATGCCTATCAATTATCTAAAAGAGGGAATTCGCTGCGGGTGATGGCCGAAGCAGTAAGATGGGGCAAACGCGGTGCCCGTATCAATACCATTAGTCCGGGGATCATTATCACTCCACTTGCAAAAGATGAATTGTCGGGGCCAAGAGGTGACGGCTATCGCAGAATGATCGAGGTGTCGGCAGTGGGCAGGGCCGGTACGCCTGATGAAGTAGGTAATGTTGGTGCTTTATTGATGGGACAGGAAGGTGCATTTATTACCGGAAGTGATTTTTTGATGGATGGCGGCGTTACTGCTGCATATTGGTATGGTGAATTATCTCAGACATCGAAATAATTTGATTTACTTTTTTATAGGACAATAGTTTTATTAACCGAAAATTATTTCTTGACTCAATCTTTATCAAATCGAAACTCGTTTAACAACAGCGTTGGTAAATGTAGCTTTGCGAACAAATAAGTATTAATGTTGAATTGCCCAGGCAAGTCCATCAGGCATTCCTCCAACATCTATGTGATTTATAATTTCTAAAGTACTTAAATCTATGACAGCAATATAATTATCTGCTGAGCATGCAATAAATGCACGTGAGCCTATAGGATCCATTAAAATACCGGCTGCACCGTGACCTGTTTTTATTTTTTTGATTTCTAAATGTGATTTGGTATCGTAGATAAATAGTTCACCATTTTGCAGACTTGTTATGAATACCTGATTGCCATTTGGTGAAAACTTTAAACGATTAGCACCAAAAGCCTTTGCATTAATTTTCGCGGATAATATTTTTGCTTTCAAATCAATAATAGAAATTGTTCCATCCTCACTTGATGCAGTCCATAATTCATTTCCATCGGGGGATACATCAAATCCCTCTGAGCCTCTTGCAGTTAGTATAATAGTTTGAATCCATTCTTCATGAGGCTTTGCATCAGGCGGTGCCATTTTACCGGGTTGCATCAATGTATCAATTAATATGCTGACAGTTCCTGAAGAAACATTTGTTGTATAGATCCTTTTATTATCAGGGGAAACATATATCATGTGTGTTCTATCCTGACCAGTTCCCATACTCCAGTCTAATTTACCTGTTGCCGGGTCGTAACGGGCAATAGCTTTAGAACCTTCAGCTGTAAACCATGCTTTGCCATTTACAAATGTTATATCATGCGGACCAAACATTGGTCTTGTATCAATATTTCTTAAAGGCTTTTGTGAAACAAGATCAATGATGTTTATTTCATGTAAACTTCCGCCACCATAAATACAGACATAGGCAGTTCTTCCATCAGCAGATGCAACCAATTCATGCGGGTCTTCACCAACAGGAATTTTTGAAATTATTTTAAGTGTAATTGGATCAACAATTGCAAGTGTATGATTGGTTTTTGAAATTGCGAGTAAGGCTCGCTTTGGCGTGGACTGCGCATTGCAATCTTTTAAAAAAAGCCCCCCGGTATTTAAAAATAATGTTACTAAAAATAATGGCAAATAATTATGCTTTATTTTTTTCATTGTAAATAGATTTTATTGAAAGTAGAAATTATTTCTTTAAAATGACAGGTGCAAATAATTATTCAAAACTTTATAAAATTGGTTGCTACAGAAATAGCTACAAATAAATCATACTTCCAAATACCCAAAACAATAAAACCCTTAGTTAATAAGGGTTTTAGTTTGAATGTAGTCCCGACAAGAATCGAACTTGTATCTAAAGTTTAGGAAACTTCTGATCTTTTTATTTTGATAGTCATTGGTGATTATCAATCTATTACTTCAAAATTTGTGTAGGTAACTGTGCAGGTAAATTGGGTTTTGCTGCACAGGTGTTATGACTTAATATTTAAAAATCTACCACCGCAGATTTTATAGTATTACCGCATTTCATGTGAAAGAAATTGCAAATAGTTTGTTTGATTAATTACTTCAAATGTTGAATGTGGATAAGCTTCTATAAAAGATGATGGCTGTTTGGTTTTAGCACGTTCATTCCATTTAAACTCTTTTGCTTGCAAAGTCCCTCCTGATTCTTCAATAAGGTCTATCTCCTGTTGCGAATGTGTGCGCCAGAAATATGTGTTAACAAAATGTTTGCCGTAGGTATTGGCTTTTTTCCTTTCGCTCATTAAAAAATTCTCCCATAAAGCGCCAACGTCCTGTCTTAACGCTATCGGGTTAAAGTTTTTGATGATCGCGTTCC
>JAGWPQ010000452.1 GCA_028877045.1 Bacteroidota bacterium
ATATATTTCAACGAAATATTTTCAAAATCGTCAGGTCCCAATAATCCGCCCCAACTATCAAATATTTGAACAGTATCAGCACCTGCAGCAACTTGCCCTTTTAAATAGGCAATGGTTGTATCGGTAATCATTTGCAATAACTGATGCGCCAATTCGGGTTGCGTGTAACAAAATGCTTTTGCTTCATCAAAAGTTTTAGAACCCTTTCCCTGAACCATGTAACATAAAATTGTCCATGGTGCACCTGCAAAACCGATCAATGGAACGCGGCCATTTAGTTGTTGCTTGATCAATTTTATTGCATCAAAAACATAACCCAATGTTTCATCAACATTTGGAACACGAATACGATTTAAATCGTTTACAGTCTTAATTGGATCGGGTAAAATAGGACCTTTACTTTCTATCAATTGCACTTCCAATCCCATCGCCTGCGGCACCACTAAAATATCCGAGAACAAAATAGCAGCATCCACGCCAACAATATCAACAGGCTGTAATGTAATGGCAGCGGCTAATTCGGGCGTTTGGCATCTTTCAAAAAATCCATATTTTTCTCTCAATACCATGTACTCAGGTAAATATCTCCCTGCCTGACGCATCATCCAAACCGGTGTACGTTCTGTTTCTTCGCCGCGCAATGTTCTTAACAACAAATCATTTTTTATATTACTCATGCTGATATTTTATTTGAATTAAAATAACCAATTACCCTTTCTATCATTTGCTCTTTGCCCGGCCATTCACTGGTAATAGTCATGTTACTGCAGTAAGATTGAATAGTTGCTGTTGTTGTTTTCCCGATCGAAAAAATAACAGTGTTGATGGGCAAAGTGTTCAGAGAAAAAAAACTGTTTACCGCACTCGGGCTAAAAAACACAACAGCGTCATAATCTTTTTCGATGAGTACGGGTCGTAAAATATTTTTATAAACAACTATTTCGGTTACATTAATTCCGTGATTGAATAATGTTTCGGGTAATTCATTTAAGCGCTGGTCGCCGCAAAAAAAAGTTAGTTCTTTAACCGATTTATGTGCTATGATTTTTTCGGATAAAGCAGTTGCATTTTTTGCTGTTGCCAGAATAGATTTTTCATCAAAAAATCTCAATACCATCTCTTTGGTTGCACCCCCGATCGAAAATATTTTCCAATCAGGTTTTTTGGTAAGATGTTTTGCAACAGATTCAACAGCATTAACGCTGGTAAAAATTGCAGTTATTTTTTCTGATTGAAGCGATTGTATTTTTTGAATGAGCTCAGGCGAATTAATATTTTCAATTTCAATAAAAGAAATCACATCAATATTAATAGATCGATCGGCAGCTTTATGAATGGTGCTTTCATCGAGCAGCTTGGTGCATAATATTTGAAATTTATATTCCGGCATTGCGAATTTTTTCGGCAATTTCTTTACCGCCATTATTTAATAATTCTTTACCGGCATCAATGCCCAAATAATTTGCATCAGCCAGAGGAACAATTTTTTCGATCTCAACTTTTTCTTTTCCATCCAGCGAAAAAATATTTCCGCGAAAATGGATATTATCATTTTTTATTTCGGCCAAAGCACTGATGGGTGTTGAACATCCGCCTAATAAAGTTCGTAAAAAATCCCTTTCAATTTTTGTACACGATGCAGTGCCCAAGTCATTCAACAAAGAACAAATTTCTTTCGACGCATCATCTTCTTCTCTGCAAACGATCATAATAGCACCTTGCGCCGGAGCAGGTAACATCCAATCTAATTCAATAGAGTTTTCGGGACGAAGATTAATTCGTTCCACACCGGCAGCAGCAAAGATGGCACCGTTCCAGTTACTTTCATTTACTTTTCGTAAACGTGTATTTACATTACCACGCAAATTTTCTATTTGATGATTGGGATAACGATTTAACCATTGCGCTTTGCGGCGGATGCTACTTGTAGCGATGGTTGCATTCGATCCAAAATCTTTTAAAAAAGAAATATCATCTTTAAAAACAAAAATATCTTTATAAGAAGCACGTGGCAACACTGCTGCCTGCACAATTCCCTTGGCCAATTGCGTTGGTACATCCTTCATCGAATGAACAGCGATATCAAATTTATCGCTTAATAAAGCTGCATCTAATGTTTTGGTAAATA
>JAGWPQ010000453.1 GCA_028877045.1 Bacteroidota bacterium
TACCCAATCCCCAAATAACATCGGTTGAATTAATGCCCACAACTTTCTTGTTTGGAAAACATTGCTGAATGACTTGCAACGCTCTTTCATCATTTGCATCATTAAAAACCGGAACTGCAACAACAGCATTGGCAATATAAAAATTGGCGTACGATGCAGGCAGGCGTTGATCTTCCCAAATAACTTCTTTTGCCGGCATGGGCAGTTCAATAATATTCAATTGTTTGCCGTTCAATAAACGCATCTGTTGCAACTGTTTTAAATTATGTTGCAGCAAAGGATAGTTTTCATCGTTTTTATTTTCTTCAACGGTTGCGATCACCGTGTCTTCATTTACAAAACGAACCGTGTCATCAATATGCCCGTCGGTATCATCACCAACAATACCTTCATCTACCCAAAGTATCTGATCAACACCATAATAATTTTGTAAATAATTTTCAATTTGCGATTGATTCAAGGAAGGATTGCGATTAGGATTTAATAAACAAGCTGTTGATGTAATTAAAGTTCCTGCGCCATTAAAATCAACTGAGCCACCTTCCATAATTATTCCCGGATGATAAACAGGTATGTTTAATTTTTCGCCGATCAAAGTTGGGATAACATCATCCAGATCATAAGGCGGATATTTATTTCCCCAGGCATTATAATTCCAGTCAACAATAACTTTTTTCTTTTCTGTTCTATGAATTAAAAATGCAGGACCATGATCTCTGCACCATGCATCGTTGGTAGGATGAAAATAAAATTCAACTTTATTCAAATCAACTTCATGTTTTAGCAAATGCTTTGTGGCAAAGGATTTCATTGCTTCATCAACAACATTGATGCAAACTTTTTCGCCGCTTGTCAATGCTTTTATTAAACGGCAATAAGGTTCATAAACGGTGTTGATTTTTCCGGGCCAGCTTGCTTCTTTATGCGGCCAGCTTAACCATGTGGCTGTATGTTGATGCCATTCGGCAGGAAAATAATAGCCGAGTTGTTTTGGGGTTTGAGGATAGTTCATGGTTCATGGGTAATGGTTCATAGTTCATAGATGATAGAGATGGTTTTGACTATGACCCATCACCTATGACCTATCACCTAATCAATAAATCTTTTAGTAATTTGTTCGTACGAATCAATTCTTCTGTCGCGCAGAAATGGCCAGTGTGTTCTGTAATAATCTGTTTTTTCCAGATCAATCTCAATCACTTCTGTTTCTTCTTTGTCGTGCGATGCTTTGAATAATAAAGAACCGAACGGATTGGAAACAAATGATCCGCCCCAGAATTTCATGGCGCCTTCTTCACCAACACGATTCACCGAAACAACATGCACACCATTGGCAACGGCGTGGCCGCGTTGAATAGTTTGCCATGCATTGTATTGTTCAGTATTGGTTGTTTCGTCCTGGTGTTTTGCCCAGCCAATGGCTGTTGGATAAAATAAAATATCAGCACCCATCAAAGCGGTAATGCGTGCAGCCTCAGGATACCATTGATCCCAGCAGATAAGCACACCCAGCTTTGCATATTTTGTTTCAAAAACTTTATACCCAAGATCACCCGGCGTAAAATAAAATTTTTCATAAAATCCCGGATCATCAGGAATATGCATCTTACGGTATTTGCCTAAATATTTTCCGTCAGCATCAATCACAGCGGTTGTGTTATGATACAATCCCTGGGAACGTTTTTCAAACAGCGACGCAATGATCACCACATTATTTTCTTTGGCAACATTACTTAATGCATCTGTTGTTGCACCCGGAATGGCTTCAGCCAATAAAAAATTATCATGATCTTCCACATCGCAGAAATACAAGGATGTAAATAATTCCTGGAGACAAATGATCTGTGCACCTTTTGCAGCAGCTTCATTAATTTTTTCGATGGCCTTGGTCTGGTTGCTTTTTTTATCAGCAACACAACTCATTTGTATCAAACCAATTTTTACTTTCGACATGATAAAAAGTTTTCGCCGCAAAAATAATGTTTACTATTTCTAACAAAGATTAATTGAAAGGATTTATTATGTACTTAGCTGCATTACTGCTATGAAGCTGTTGTTGCCACGCTCGTTTCAGAGTTCCATTTTCATGGCAGCAATGCGTGGCAGCCTGTACTGAGCCTGGCGAAGTATCGCACCCTTCAACGTTCAGAACTTGATTCATCTGAAAAAATAATCTCCTTGCAATTCTGTGCTTCTGTGGCAATCAACAAAAAAAATCCCGCAGTATTATTGCGGGATTAAAATGTTTTAATGGAATGTGTGATTAATACCTGTTGTATCCGCCACCGCCGCCGCTGTTGCCACGATCACGGTTGTAACCGCCACCGCCGCCACTGCTGCGACCACCACCGCCGTAACCGCCGCCGCGACTTCCGCCACCGCCGCCGCCAAAGCTGCGTTTCTTGAATCCACCTTCTCTTCTTTCGCCTTCAGGACGAGGAGTTGATTCATTCACAACAATTTTGCGTTCCTGAACATCAGTGTCATGTAATGCACTGATAGCAGTACGTGCAGCATCATCATCAGCCATTTCAACAAAACCAAAACCTTTACTGCGGTTGTTGTTGAATTTGTCGGTAACGATCTTTGCAGAAGTTACTTCGCCATAAGGAGCAAATAATTCTTGCAGGTCTTCACTGGTCATATTCCAGTTTAAATTTCCAACGTAAATGTTCATGTCTTTAATTAATTAAATAAATAATAGACCAATGATAAAAACAGTAACCAAAAACCCTGAAGCATTTACGTAAAAACCTTCTAGAGATATGGAAGAACTGGTCATTGGACTTACGAAGATAGTTTTTTTATTGATTTGCCAAATATTTTTATTATGTATTCGGTTTTAGAGAATACTACCTTCTCAAATGTCGTTTGCGGGGTAGCGGGGTTTCAAATAAAAAAGTCTGTAACAGAATCGTTACAGACTTATAATTATGTGGAGAGTAAAAGTTTATGCTTCGGCTATTACTTCAAATTCAATTTCGGTATTGTTGCCATTTCCAAAATCAATAGAAGCTTTGTAAGTACCTAATTCTTTTACTTCATCAATGATGTTGATCTTACGGCGATCGATATCGTAACCTTTCTGGTCGCGGATAGCACGTGTGATCTGTAATGAAGTA
>JAGWPQ010000454.1 GCA_028877045.1 Bacteroidota bacterium
CAATTAATTGCGGAACCACTTCGAATGCATCGCCAACAATTCCATAATCGGCTGCTTTGAAAAATGGTGCTTCAGGATCTTTATTAATTACCACAATTACTTTACTTCTATTCACACCTGCCAGATGCTGGATGGCACCGGAGATACCGATGGCAATATATAAGTTGGGTGCAATTTGCAAACCTGTTTGTCCAACATGCTCGTGATGCGGCCGCCAGTCGGCATCAGCAACGGGCCTGCTGCAAGCTGTTGCTGCGTGCAATTCGTGAGCAAGGTCTTCGATCATCTTCCAATTCTCAGGACCTTTCAAACCACGTCCCGCACTCACTACAATATCGGCTTCAGATAATGGCACTTCGCCACTTACTTTATTAACTGCAGTAACTTTTATTTTGGCAGTATCAACTGCAATATTTAAAGTTTCAACTGTTGCAGTTCCTTCAGCACTTGCAACATGAAAACTATTTGGATTTAAAGAAATGATTTTTACCGGCGTAGCAATATTTACATTGGCAAATGCTTTACCACTGAACACAGATCTTTTTACCACGAAACCATTTGAAGTATCAGGCAATGCAATGGCACCGGCAACCAATCCTGCTTTCAGTCTGGCGGAAACCCTTGCAGCTATTGCTTTTCCTGTTGGGTTATGACTGATGACCACAACAGTTGCATTGGTTGCAGTAACTGCTTCGGCAATTACTTTAGCATACACCTGCGCATCAACATGATTTAAAGTTTCGTTGGCAACATGATGCACTTTTGTTACACCATATTTTCCCAAAGCACTTAAATCATCATTCACTGTTCCCAAAACAATTGCCTCGGCGCTTGTTCCGATCTGTGCCGCCAATTTTGCGCCGTAGGTCAATGCTTCGTAAGAAGATTTCTTAATATGATTTTCTGTTTGATCAACAAATATTAATACTGACATATTTCTGATGTTAAATGGTAAATGCTATATTTTAATTTCTTAAATTTCTTCAACCTTTTAAACTTTTCAAACCTCTAAATTGCTTTCGCTTCTTCGTGTAATAATCTAACCAACTCTGCAACATTATCGGCAGCAACTAATTTAACACCGGCTTTTGCAGGAGGTAGTTCGAAACTAACAACAGAAGTCAAAGCATCAACAGCAACAGGCTCTACAACCTTTAACGGTTTTGTTCTTGCAGCCATGATACCGCGCATGTTTGGAATGCGTTGCTCGGCCACACCTTTCTGGCAACTTACCACAAGTGGCAATGAAACTTCATCTATTTCTTCGCCGCCTTCTATCTCACGTGCGATCGTTGCAACAGTTCCGTCCAAATCAAATTTTGTAGCCAGTGAAACATAAGCTGCATCAGTTAATTCAGCAACAAAGCCGCCTATCGAAGAACTGTTATAATCAATTGTTTCTTTTCCGGTCAATATCAGATCATAGGCACCTTCTTTTGCAACGGCGGCAATTTGCGATGCGATAAAATAACTATCGCTACTATCGGCATTCACACGAATGGCTTCATCGCCGCCCAATGCCAATGCTTTGCGGATGATAGGATCGCAATCGGCACCGCCAACAGTTATCAAATGCAAAACAATGCCTGCATCTTTTTCTTTCAGTTCCAAAGCTCTTACCAAAGCATTCCATTCGTCGGATGGATTGATGATCCATTGAACACCGGCATCATCAAACTTTGTATTACCATCTTTGAAAGCTATTTTTGAAGTAGTGTCGGGTGTTTTACTGATGCAGACTAAAATTTTCATACGCTGAATTTTATATCGTCAAATAATTTAGTTGTTTATGCAACTATTTGCAAATATAGGGTTGTTTTTATTGCAGCAAAACTTTGATCAAGAAAAATTGTAAAACTTTTATGAACAGAATTGAACGCATACTCGAATTTTTAAAAACCTCTCCGAAAGATAATTTTCTGCGGCATGCTTTGGCATTGGAATATCTGAAGATGAATGAAGATGAAAAAGCGAAAAAATTATTTCTGGAGATATTAAATGAATCGCCCGACTACATTGGTTCTTACTATCATTTGGCAAAACTGTTGGAAAAAATGAATGATAAAGAATCGGCCATCCACTGGTACGAAAAAGGAATGGCGGCTGCAAAGGAAGCAAAAGATCAGCATGCTTATAACGAATTGCAAGCCGCTTATGAAGATTTGATTTATTGAACAATAACAAACAATCTCCTTTCGTTTTTACATCAATTTAATACTTAACTTTATTTCAACCAATTAACGATTACTGCCATGAACACCGAAAGAACGTACGATGCTGTGAAGTACAAAACACCAACAGGAACAACACTGAATTGTAAAGGATGGATTCAGGAAGCTGCATTAAGAATGTTGTTAAATAATTTAAATCCCGAAGTTGCAGAACGTCCCGATGATCTGATCGTTTATGGCGGCAGAGGTAAGGCTGCACGCAATTTTGAATGCCTCGATCTTATCATCAAAGCATTAAAAGAAATCGAGAACGATGAAACATTATTAGTTCAAAGCGGTAAGCCCGTTGGTATTTTAAAAACACATGTTGATGCACCGCGTGTACTTATCTCCAATTCACAATTGGTTCCCCGCTGGGCAACATGGAAACATTTTAATGAGTTAGAAAAGAAAGGATTAATGATGTACGGACAAATGACCGCTGGAAGCTGGATCTATATCGGCTCGCAGGGCATTGTTCAGGGAACCTATGAAACATACGCTGCTATTGCAACAAAACATTTTGGCGGAACATTGAAACATACTTTAAATGTAACAGCAGGATTAGGTGGCATGGGTGGTGCTCAACCTTTGGCAATAACTATGAACGAAGGTGTTGCGTTGATCGCAGAAGTTGAAGAATGGCGAATTGATAAACGCATCGAAACAAAATATCTGGATGAAAAAATAATCAATATTGATGAAGCCATCGATAAAGCCATAGAATATAAAAAAGCAGGTGCTGCAAAAAGCATTGGTGTTTTATGCAATGCTGTTCATTTGTTGCAGAGATTAATTGAACGAAATATTATTCCCGATACATTAACCGATCAAACATCGGCACACGATCCTGTAATTGGTTACTGGCCTCATGAAATTTCGTATGAGGAAGCCAAAGCTTTGCGCATTGATAATCCTCCGCTTTATGCAAGCTATGCGTATAAAAGCATGTACCTCCATGTTCAACTGATGTTGAAATTAATGGACAAAGGTTCCATCACATTCGATTATGGAAATAATATCCGTGCAAGAGCACATGAATACGAATTGAATAATCCCGATTATAGGTTGACCAATCATTCCTGTTTCGATTTTCCGGGATTTGTTCCTGCATATATACGTCCTTTATTCTGCGAAGGCAAAGGTCCCTTCCGCTGGGCTGCATTGAGCGGCGACACCAATGATATTGCAGCAACCGATGAAGTTATTTTGAATCTCTTTCCGCATAACGAAGGTTTGATACGTTGGATGAAAATGGCAAAAGAAAGAATTGCTTTTCAGGGACTGCCTGCAAGGATATGTTGGTTGGGGCAAGGCGAAAGAGAAAAAGCAGGATTGGCATTTAATGAGCTGGTGCGTACCGGAAAAGTAAAAGCGCCGATCGTTATTGGAAGAGATCATTTAGATACCGGTTCTGTTGCATCGCCCAACAGAGAAACCGAAGCCATGCTTGATGGCAGCGATGCTGTTGCCGACTGGCCAATATTAAATGCATTGGTAAATACTGCAGGTGGTGCCAGTTGGGTTAGTTTGCATCATGGCGGCGGTGTGGGTATGGGTTACAGCATTCATGCGGGAATGGTGATTGTTGCCGATGGCACAGATGCTGCAGCAGCAAGACTTTCAAGAGTTTTAAGAAACGATCCCGGCATGGGTGTTATACGCCATGCCGATGCCGGATATGATATTGCAAAAGATACGGCAAGAGAACATAAACTAAATATTATTGATCGATTGAAATAATTTTTTGATTGATTTTTTTGAAACAAGCTGGCGCAAGTGAATTGCGTATATTTAAGAGTTAGCACACATTTTATATGGACAATTCAAAAGAAATAATCACAGTTTTAAAGAAGAAAATTCACTACAAAAGAAATGATACTTTATTTAATCATCTAAAAACATATTTTCAACTTGACAAAATAAATTATAGCGGAACTTGTGATGAAAACAAATTTTCAATCTGGCGTTATTCTGCTTGGGGCGGAATGTTTTATTTAGTAGTTGACGGGCAAATTAAAACTGAAAGTGATAAAACA
>JAGWPQ010000455.1 GCA_028877045.1 Bacteroidota bacterium
AACATTGCCATTATACATTTCCCTTTTATTTTATTACCTGCCTGTCTGGTACCGTTGGTTTTATTTTCTCATCTGGCTTCTATCAGGCAATTATCAAAACCTCATCAGGTTTCAGCTTGAGATTTCCTAAGATATTTGTGGCCTTTTTAATTTGAATATTCTATTTTTAACTTCCTAAAATAGATGATGATGAAAACATTACTGCTGTTGTTTTTATGCGTTCCTTTTTGCGTAAAGTCACAAACACTGCCTTCGATCGAGGATAAAACAAAAAACTTAAAATTATATTCAGGTTTCATTAATTTTTACCTGAATGAAAATGAAGGAAAGATATGGCTTGAAATAAATAAACTCGACACAGAAATATTGTATCAAACTTCTTTACCCGCAGGATTAGGTTCGAATGATATTGGTTTAGACCGCGGACTTTTAGGGAATACTTCCATAATCAAGTTTACACGTGTCGGCAATAAAGTTTTGATGGTTCAGACAAACTATAATTTTCGTGCAGTGACAAATGACGTAGCAGAAAAAAGAGCAGTAGAGCAGTCATTTGCGCAATCAACATTATGGGGGTTTACCGTAGAAGCTGAAAGTAAAGGCAGCGTATTAGTAGATGCAACAGGTTTTTTTATGAGGGATGCTATGCAGGTTTCGGGTATTTTACAAAAAAACAAGCAAGGCAATTATAACGTTGATCTGTCAAGATCGGCCATGTATTTAGCCCGGACAAAAAATTTTCCGTTAAATACTGAATTTGAAACTACTATCACTTTTGTTACCAAAGATGCAACGCCGGGAAACTTTGTTTCCTCGGTTACACCTGCCGCCGATGCCATTACATTGCGCATGCATCATTCCTTTGTTCAATTGCCCGACAATAATTATAAACCAAGATCATTTGATGCCCGCTCAGGATTTATTCCCATCTCGTATTTTGATTTCAGTACACCGGTCACTGAACCCATTAATAAATATCTTATCATACGCCATCGCTTGCAGAAGAAAGATCCTTCGGCATTAATGAGCGATCCGGTACAGCCAATTGTATATTATTTGGACAACGGTACGCCCGAGCCTATTCGTAGCGCATTACTGGAAGGAGCGCAATGGTGGAACCAGGCATTTGAAGCGGCCGGGTATAGAAATGCTTTTCAGGTAAAAATATTACCCGACGATGCGGACCCTATGGATATTCGTTACAATATGATCAACTGGGTTCACCGTTCTACAAGAGGCTGGTCATATGGTTACTCAGTAGTTGACCCACGCACAGGTGAAATAATCAAAGGCAATGTAACACTGGGTTCGCTGCGCGTAAGACAGGACTATTTGATCGCACAAGGTTTATTGGCCCCCTTTGAAAAAGGGATACCCGCAACCAGAGATAATAAAATGCTGCAGATGTCGCTGCAACGGCTGAAACAGTTGGCTGCTCATGAAATTGGACATACCCTTGGACTGATGCACAACTATATTTCAAGCACACAAAACCGTGCAAGTGTAATGGATTATCCATCACCGGTTATAAGCATAAATGAAAAAGGAGAAATTGACCTAAGCAATGCTTATACAAACCAAATAGGTGATTGGGATAAAGTAACGATTGCTTATGGTTATTCTGATTTTCCTGCAGGAACCAATGAAGACTCTGCTTTAAATAAAATAATTGCTGATGCGGCAAAGAATGGTTTAACCTTTATTTCGGATCGGGATGCGAGGGATCCGGGTGGTCTGCACCCAAAAGCACATTTATGGGACATAGGAAAAGATCCTATAACCGGATTAAAAGAAGAAATGAAAATCAGGGAAAAAGCATTGGCACAATTTGGAGAAAACAACATTGTAAAAGGTACTCCTATGGCCATGATCGAAGATGTGCTGGTACCCTTGTATTTGTTGCACCGTTACCAAATGGAAGCTGTTATTAAACAGGTTGGTGGCATGAATTACACTTATGCACTTAAAGGAGATGGACAACCGGTAACTCAATCTCTTACAAAACAAGAACAGTTAAATGCGCTGGTTGCCGTTGCAGATTGCATGGACCCAAAAGCATTAGCATTGCCCGACAAAATAATAAAATTAATACCTCCACGTCCGGCCGGATATGATTATAATAAAGAATTGTTCAAACGCCGAACAGGCCTGGCGTTTGATCCTTTGGCTGCCGCCGAGACCGCCGCTGATTTTCCATTATCACTATTATTTAATCCTGCACGCCTGAACAGGATGGTTCAATACCAGGCCGAGAATAATGGTTTGGGTATAGATGAAATGATAACGGTTTTGATGAATAAAACTTGGAAAGCCGCACCCTTAAAAGGATTAGAAGGGCTAATACTACAACAGAATCAACAACTATTACTGACCTATTTAATAGGTGTTTCATTAAATACAGATATTTCGTTCGCCACCAGGGCTGCGATAGTGAAAGCGATTGAGGACATAAAAGATGTTGCTACCCAACAACTCCCTTCTGCAAACGCTGAAAGGAAAGGTTATCTGCTTCTAACGCTTGAAAGAATCAAGAACCAAAAAGATGAAAAACCATTTGTTCCCGAGCCAATGCCACCGGGAGCGCCTATTGGCTGCGAAATGGACTGAGATTAATTGTCATCTCACATTATAAAACTGAGAGGCATCGGGAGAAGCTTGATGAACAAAATCAGTATTGCTATAAGGTTTACGGGATTTTTTACGAAACTAAATCAAAGATTAGCTACAGGCAAATGCTTAACCGGTTGATCTATCCTTTGATTTATTCCATATACATTTTGATATGCAAAAATTGGTTTATTTAAATTGTCTACGTTTTACATTGAGCGGTTTCAGGAAACCAACACCAACCAAACTCTTTATCTGTAACCCCGGCGATTTACCGTATGCGCCAAACAATCTGACATTATCATCATAGATCATGTCTAAGCCATAGGTAACAGAAAAATATTTTGTGATCTTACAAGACAGTTGATTGGTCATGAAGAAATTAATGTTCTGCGGATTATTCAAATAATTAGAGAACAGATCAACTCTCCCTTTGTAGGTAATTATTTTATTGAATGTGTTGTTATAGTTGATCGTTACAAATGCACCTAATTGCGCTAAAGTATGTTTTCCGGTATCAACACCGTATTCTCCTTGTTTAGACAAATAATTACTGGCAACAATTATTGTTCTTGAAGTAAGAGGTGATAAGAAGACAGAAAATTTATCGCTGCTTTTATAATCAAAACCAACAGATAAAACCAAATAGGCGGGAGATAAAAATGTTGAAGAAAAAGTAGGTACACCGCCGGGGTATGTAAATCCATCGAAAAACTGTGAACGAAAATCGAATAAGCCCGATATATACCATTTTCCGAGCGAATCCATTCTGTAGCCATACTTACTTAAAAAATCGTAACGGTCATCATTCTTACGGCTTCCCAAGCTTGTTGTTTGCAAGTAACCCATATTCATATCAATATTATTATCCCAACTTACCCTGCCATTTTTATAAAAGAAATAATAATTGAAGTAGGAGCTGATGGACAAAGAAAAATTGTCACCACCGGCAGCCCAATTACTCAACGAACCCTGTGCAGCATTAAAACTAAGCAGTCCGCCATTCTTCCAGTTCCATACGGTAGTGTCTGCATCTTTCTTAATAGTTCGGGAAGTTTCCGTTCTTAAATTATTAACGATCGTTACCTGCGCTGTTGTATCTAATCCAATTAGCATCAACAAACTATAAAAAAATGTTTTCTTCATTTTTCGGTTTATGAAGTTGCAAAAGTAAAGTTTGAAAGATTAAAATTAAGGTTAAGATTCTGTCAAAGTGGCGGATACTGAAGCTTTTCTGTATTTTTGCTATCCTAATTTTTTTGAATCGATGGAAATATTGGAATCACAAACTAAAGCACATGATGAGACTAAACAAGGCGAAGCCTATGCGCCATTTGAATTAGATCCTAATCAGTATAAAAAAAGGTTTTATATAGAAAGTTATGGTTGTGCAATGAACTTTAGCGACAGCGAAATTGTGGCATCCATTTTAAATACCGAGGGCTTTGGTGCCACTAAAAATTTTGAAGAGGCCGATCTGGTTTTATTGAACACTTGCAGCATCCGCGAAAAGGCCGAACAAACCGTTAGAAAACGTTTGACCGAATTCAGAAAAACAAAACATAAAAAACCGGGCATGCTGATCGGTGTATTGGGATGCATGGCCGAACGTTTAAAAACAAAATTATTAGAAGAAGAAAAATTGGTTGATCTGGTTGTTGGTCCTGATGCGTACAGAAGTTTGCCATCATTGATTGAAGAAGCCGAGGGCGGACAAAAATCAGTGAACGTTTTATTAAGCCGCGATGAAACCTATGCCGATATTTCGCCTGTTCGTTTAGACAGCAATGGTATCTGCGCTTTTATTTCCATCATGCGCGGATGCAATAATATGTGCAGCTTTTGTGTGGTGCCGTTTACACGCGGCCGCGAACGCAGTCGTGATGCTCATTCCATCATTGCCGAAGCAAAAGATCTGTACAGCAAAGGTTTTAAAGAAGTAACATTACTCGGACAAAATGTTGACAGTTATTATTGGATCGATGAAGCAAAAAATGAAACCGTAACCTTTGCAATATTGTTGGAAAAAGTTGCGCTGGTTGCACCCGACCTGCGTGTACGTTTCAGTACATCGCATCCGAAAGACATTACCGATGAAGTGTTGTACACCATGGCAAAACACAATAATATTTGCAAATACATTCATCTTCCGGTACAAAGCGGCAGCAGCAGGATCTTGCAATTGATGAACCGTACTTATACAAGAGAATGGTATTTAGCAAAAGTTGACCGCATCAAAGAAATAATGCCCGATTGCAGTATCTCGGCCGATATCATTGCAGGTTTTTGTACCGAAACAGAAGAAGACCATCAGCAAACTCTAAGTGTGATGGAATACAGCAAGTACGATTACAGTTATATGTTTTTTTATAGTGAAAGACCGGGCACATTAGCAGAAAAAAGATACGATGATGACGTTGCGGAAGAAACAAAAAAAAGAAGATTGGCTGAAATAATTGAAGTGCAGAATCGTCTATCTAAAGAAAGCAACTTATTGGATCTTGGAAAAATTTTTGAAGTGTTGATTGAAGGTGAAAGCAAAAAAAATAATGACGATTGGAAAGGGCGAAATTCTCAAAACAAAGTGGTCATCTTTCCAAAAGAAAATTATTCTTATAAAGCAGGCGATTATGCAATGGTTAAAGTAACCGAATGCACACAGGGAACATTGATTGGAAAAATAATCAGAAATTAAAATGGATTTACAAAGTATAAAAAACAGATTTGGCATCATTGGCAATGCACCGGCACTGAACTTTGCATTAAGCACAGCGGCACAGGTAGCATCGACAGACCTTACCGTTTTAATTGTAGGCGAAAGCGGTGTTGGTAAAGAAGCCTTCTCGCAGATCATTCATGCGTTATCATCTCGTAAGCATAATCCTTTCATCGCAGTAAACTGTGGTGCTATTCCCGAAGGCACAATAGACTCCGAATTATTTGGTCACGAAAAAGGATCATTCACCGGTGCCGTTGATAGCCGCAAGGGTTATTTTGAAACCGTGAATGGCGGTACAATTTTTTTAGATGAGATTGGTGAATTGCCATTGGGTACACAGGCAAGATTATTACGCGTTTTGGAAATGGGAGAATTTATTCGTGTGGGTTCTTCCAAAGTGCAAAAGACCGATGTACGTGTCATTGCAGCTACTAATCGTGAATTGATTGATTTTACAGAGAAAGGAAAATTTCGTCAGGATCTGTATTATCGTTTAAGTACAGTGCCCATCCGTGTTCCATCGTTGCGCGACAGAAAAGAAGATATTATTTTACTCTTCAGGAAATTTGTAGTTGATTTTTCTGAACGATATAAAACAACTCCGGTTCAGTTGGATGATGATGCAAAAAATGTATTGACCAATTATTCTTTTCCGGGGAATGTGAGGGAATTAAAAAATTTGGCCGAACAACTTTCTGTTCTTTCCAGTCAACCGATCTTGAATGCAAATGAATTAAAAAAATTCTTACCCGAAAAGAATTTGAACCGCATGCCTGTATTGGCCGGACCGCCGCATGGTGAGTTTGCAAACGAAAGAGAAATTTTGTACAAACTTTTTTTCGACATGAAAAAAGATGTGACAGAATTGAAAAAAATGTTTTTGGAAATATTGCAAAACCCTTCGCTGGCGGGCAATGCAGCAAACTTTACAAAAGAATCTTTGATCAATGATTTTAATGCAACCGGAGCTGAGCAACAACATCATTTAATTCAGCAAACTTCTGCTCAACCTGCATTGATGCAGCCCGTTGCAGTAAATAATCAGGCTGTTTTGTTGAGCAATGACGATATTCACCATCACGAAGAAATTGAAGAATCGCTCAATATCATGGATAAAGAAAAGGAATTGATCATTAAAGCATTGAAGAAACATAAAGGCAAACGCAAAGATGCATCGGCCGATCTGGGTATCAGCGAAAGAACTTTATACCGTAAGCTGAAAGAATATGATATTGAAGAATAAAAAATTGAATCATCCCGAATAAAAGCAAAATGAAATTTTTACATCAACTATTAAACTTATCGATCAGCAAAAGAAAAAATATTTTTTTGATGTTGTTGATGACCGCTTTCTTTTTAACGGGTTGCGGTATTTATTCTTTCAAAGATGTTTCAATTGATTATTCAAAGATCAAAACAATAAAAATCGGGTTTATCGAAAACAGGGCACGATATGTCAATCCTCAATTAAGTCCGAGATTAACCGATAAGATCCAGTTGAAAATTGCCAGCGCAACCAAATTGAGCCGAACAAACAGCGATGATGCCAATTTGGTAATTAACGGATATATTTCAGATTATTCGGAATCAACTGCCGGAGTTGGTGCAACGCAGGCAACGATCAACAGGTTAACTGTTAGTGTTCACATTACCTCAACAAATAATATTGATGGCAAAACAGATGAATTTGATGTGAGCCGTAACTTCGATTTTTCGGCCAATCTATCGTTGCAACAGGCCGAAGCGTCATTACTGGATGAGGTTATACGGACTATGACCGATGAAATTTTTAATCATATCTTTTCGAATTGGTAAAACGAAGGATAATGAATTGTGCTTTTTAGTGCATGATTTTATTTTAAGAAATAGTATTTTCACCAAATGAATGCGGCATTAGAAAAAGTACTTTATCATCTGACTCAAAAAAGCAACCTTACTGATATAAGTGTTGATGATTTGTCGCATCTTGCCCAAAATTATCCATTCTTTGCTCCTGCACAATTGGCATTAGCCGTAAAACTGAAGCAGGACGATAGTTTTGAATCTCACACTCAATTACAAAAAACAGCTTTATACTTTACAAATCTTAATTGGCTGCAATATCAGTTACTGAATGGTGAAGCAAAAAATTTTAAACCAAGTGAAACAAATACTTCTTCATCTGAAACAGAATCTGCCGCAGCACCTGCAATAGTTGAAGAAATAAAAACCGATCCTGTTCAGGAAGAAACTAAAACAATTGAAGAATATAAAGCCTTCACTCCTAACATTCAGGAAACGCCTGCTGCCGTTATTGATGAAAACATAAAGGGTGAAGCGTATAAAGCTTTTACACCGCATATCCATGAAGCAACTGCCGAAGATGAAGAGCAAGGAGAAACAAATGAAAATGATATTGTTTCTGTACAAAAAACAGAAATAACCGAACCTCCAAGATCAATTGACCTGGAAATACCATCATACATAAAAACAGTGCAACAGGATGATCCATTGCCACCTGTCTTTCCGGGAAATTTTTCTAAGAATGTTTTCGACCCTGCTGAAAATCAAATGGAGAAATATGCTTCCTTGCTTTCTTCACAGGTTTCCAATTTTAAAAGGCCTGTAGAAGAAAATGCGAAGCTTGATTTTGAGATGGAACCTTATTATACCATCGATTATTTTGCATCGCAGGGCATCAAGGTTGATCTTACAAAACAACCACAGGATAAGCTTACCAAACAGTTGCTTACCTTTACCGATTGGTTAAAAAAGATGAAGACCGTTAGCCCTAATCCGCAAGATCTGGGTACCGATCCCGAACTAGAAAAAGCGATTCAAGGTATTGCACAAACATCGAACGAAGCAAAAGAAATTGCAACCGAAACAATGGCCGAGGTTTTTGTGAAACAAGGCAAAATTGATAAGGCCGTTCAGCTCTATATTAAATTAAGTTTTTTAGATCCTGAAAAATCCTCTTACTTTGCCGCCAAAATTCAACAATTAAAAGGAATGTAATATGACTATCTTATTTGTAATATTAATCGTAATAGCCTGTGTGGTGTTAGGATTCATTGTATTAGTGCAAAACCCGAAAGGTGGCGGACTGGCCGGCAGTGTGGGCGGTTTCAGCAACCAGATCATGGGTGTTAAACAAACAACCGATGTATTGGAAAAGGGCACATGGTTGTTTGCAGCGATCATTGCCGTGTTATCTATTTTTTCTACTTTAATTTTTAAAGGCAGTACAAAAGGTCCGGATACTTCTATTTTACAAAAAGTAAATACCAACAGCACTGCACCTGTACAAACAACGCCGCCAAATACGGTTCCCGCCACTCAACAAAAAAAATAAATTTATTGATCATATAAAAAGCCCTGTCTGTAATTTGCAGACAGGGTTTTTTATTTTAACTTGAAGTTTTATGAAGCATTTTTTTAAACTCATTCTATTAATAATAATCGTTGGCGGAATATTTTCTGCGTGGATGATATTTTCATCGGGCACCGCTTTTGAAGAGAAAAATAAATTTTTTGTGATCGCAGAAGGAAAGACCGATAAAGCATCGGTACTGGAAATGCTTGATGAAAAAAATATCGTCAGAAGCACAACTTTGTTTTCGTTGGTTGCATCCCGGTTGCATGTTTGGGATAAATTAAAAGCGGGAAAATATGAAGTAAAAAAAGGTGAAAGCCTGTTGAATATCGCAAGAATGCTGCGCAATAATCATCAGGCACAAATTAATCTGGTGATCAATAAAATAAGGTTGAAAGAAGATCTGGCAAGACTCATCAGTAAGAATTTTGCAAGCGATTCTGTTACCGTGATGAAGTTTTTAAACTCTCCCGATTCATTGAAACCATATCATGTTACACCCGAAAATGTTTTTACCATCATCATTCCGGATACCTACACTTTTTACTGGAATACATCACTTCGAAAAATATTCAACAGACTCTTTGATGCAAGCAATATTTACTGGAGCAAGAACGACAGGATACAAAAAGCTGATGAAATAAAATTTACTCCAGAAGAAGTTTATACACTTGCATCGATCGTTGAAGAGGAAACAAACAAGGATGATGATAAATATAAAATTGCGAGTGTGTATATTAATCGTTTAAATAAAAAAATGGCATTGCAGGCATGCCCTACCATAAAATATGCGATGAAGGATTTTTCGTTAACACGTATCTACGATAAATATTTAACCAACCCATCGCCCTACAATACTTATAACCACAAGGGTTTGCCACCGGGACCTATTTGTACCCCATCACCCAAAACAATAGACATTGTTTTGAATGCACCAAAAACAGATTATCTTTTCTTTGTAGCAAAAAGCGATTTCAGCGGTTATCATCATTTCAGTAATAATTACGCCGAGCACGATCAATATGCGAAAGAATACCAGAAAGCATTGGATATTTACATGGCAAAAAAAGAGCAAAAAGAAAAGTGACAAAATTTGAACGAACCATATATAAATCGCCGCCAGTTGCTTTTATTATTTATGAAAGCAAAAAAATAGTTATTCCGGGATTTAAAGGATTGCCTTTATACGATGTGATCAAATTTTTCTTTCAGCAAATCAATAAAATTGGATTGAATGAAAGGGCCGCCGCTATTTCGTTCAATTTAATTCAGGCATTACCTGCCGCACTGCTTTTTTTATTTTCGATCATTCCGTATTTACCTGATTCGTTGAATGTGAAAGGACAGATTTTAGGGTTACTGAAAGACCTCACCCCTAACTCAACAACTTATACTTTCATTCAAAATTTAATTGCTGAATTATTTAAAAAACATATCGGTATTTTTTCGTTTGGTTTTATTTTATTGATGTTTTATGCATCGAATGCGATGATTGGCGTGATCAGGGCATTTGATAAATCTATCCTGGAAAAGAAAAATTTTTTTCTGCACCAGCGCTGGAGAGCCATTCGTTTAACTGCTATTTTAATTTTGCTGATACTGGCTTCTGCATTGGTTTTGATCGGCCAGCAGGAATTAGCAAGCATACTGAGGGAAATATTTCATTATACTAAGAAAACTTCATTACCATGGTGGAATGCAGTTAGGTGGACTATTATTTTTGCCGTACTTTTTTTTGGTATTGCTTTCATTTACAAGTTTGCGCCATCTGTAAAAAAGCGCTGGGATATTTTTTCGCCGGGTTCTATTTTAGCAACAGTTCTTACATTACTTTCAACTTTAGTTTTTTCGTATTGGGTAAATCATTTTGCCAGTTACAACAGGATTTATGGCTCGATTGGAACAGTTTTAATCATCATGCTGCTGATGTATTTCAACTCATTGATATTATTGATTGGATTTGAATTGAATGTCAGCATTACTTATTTGCAAGCTGAAGTGGAAAAAAGAAAATTGGAAGAAAAAGAAACCATCTAAAATCATTCGATCAACTTTTGCAATTCCAATTTTAATCGGGGTTCGGGTAATTGTTGATCATAAAATTGTCTATAATGTTTTTTATTATTCACCATCAACGTAACGGGAATTGTTCCTTCCCATGAACGATCTATCTTAGGGCAAAACATATTGGCATCAGTTTCGTCTAACCAAAAAATTGTTGATTGGTAGTGTTGCTCATTTACAAATTTGGTAAGCCATTTTGGATAATCATCTTTATAATCCACACTCACTAAAATCAATTTAACGCCCTTGGTTTTAAAAGCTTCCATTGTTTTTTCGAACCACGGGATCTCATGCACACAAGGTTTGCACCAGCTTGCCCAAAAATTTATGACCAGCGGAGAAGCAGTGGTATCAATCATCTTAAGAACATCATCGATCTTAACTTTTTTAATTTGCTGAGCCGAAATAAAATTCGTCATCGCCAA
>JAGWPQ010000456.1 GCA_028877045.1 Bacteroidota bacterium
AATAAATCCCAGTACGGGTTCTTTAAGATTCAGTAAATTATTTTCGGCCAGCACAGCAGCAAAATGTGATTTATGATGCTGAACAGAACTGAACGAAATATTTTTTTCGGCAGCCATTTCTTTTCCAAGTTGCGATACAAAATATCCGGGATGTTTATCGATGATGATATGTTGTGGTTCGGCTTTTATTAATGATGAAACATGTTGCAATGTTTCTTTAAAACAAGTTTGCGATTCCACCATTCCCTGATCGCCGAGATATTGACTGATGTATAAATTTTTTTGATCGAGCAATGCAAACGCACTTTTTAATTCGGCGCCCATTGCCAGCACGCAATCATTCACATGAAATGGATTGGGAAAATAATTTGGTGCCAGTCCGCGGCTTCGGCGCAGGATTATTTTTTGTCCGCGTTCTGTAAATTGAACAACGCTGTCATCCTGCGGTGCAACAATATTTCTGTCGTATGTTAGCACATGATCTGCAACATCAAATAAGTTTTCCAGTGCATCTTCATCTTTAAATAAAATAGGAGAGCCGCTGATGTTTCCGCTTGTTGCGATCAATGGTTTTCCAAAACCATCTGCAATTAATAAAAGCAAAGGAGAGTATGGCAGCATCAATCCAATCTTATCCAAACCGGGTGCAATTGCCTGTGTGCAAATATCATTTTGTGACGATGATTTTAATTCACACAAAACGATAGGCGCAGACTTTTCTTTCAATGCATTTATTTCGAACGAACGCAATTTGAGATCGGCATTTGCCATTTCTATATCGGCGTACAATAACGCGAAAGGCTTTGCTGGCCTTTGTTTGCGTGTTCTTAACGTGTTGATGGAAGATTCGTTGGTGGCATCACACATTAATAAATAACCGCCGATTCCTTTTACGGCAATAATGCTTCCGCTTTTTAATTCTTCAATAACAATGTCCAAAATTTCATCTGCATCATTGCTTAAACATTTTTTTGAGGAGCAATAAAAATGCATTTGCACCGCACAATCTTTACATGAATTGGTTTGACTGAAATGCCTTCTGTTCTCCATATCATTATATTCCGCTGAACATGAATCGCACATTTGTAAATAATTCATCGTGATGCGTTCCCTGTCGTATGGCAGATCCGTGATGATCGAATATCTCGGACCGCAATGCAAACAAGTTGTAAATGGATAGTGATAGCGTTTATTATTTTCGGTCAATAATTCTTTCCGGCAAGTATCGCACAATGCGATATCGGGCGTTAATAAAATATCGGGTTTATTTTCTTTTACACTTTGATTGATAGTAAAAGAAGCAAATGTTTTTGCATTTATTTTCTCAAAGTAATGATCTGTGATGATCGCATTGGGAGGTGGGTCGCTGATTATTTTTTTATAAAACTCCTCAGCAATATTTGATGCAGCATTGAACTCGATATGAACACCATCGTTGGCATTACTTACAAAACCTTTCACATCAAACACAGCGGCCATGCGGCACACAAAGGGGCGAAAGCCAACGCCCTGTACCAAACCATTGATATGAATATGAAATGTGTTCATAAATAATATTTCTGCCCAATAAATTCATTATGCGATCTCGGGTATCAATACTTTTGATTTTAACCAATTGTACCAAAGGTTCAGGCCTTCGCCTGAACTGCAACTGAGTTCTATGATCTCTAATTTATGGTTTACCTTTTTTGCATTCGCTTTTACTTTTTCGATATCGAAAGGAACATAAGGAAGCAGATCGGTTTTATTGATGATGCAAAGCGATGAAGAATAAAACATATCAGGATATTTCAAAGGTTTGTCATCGC
>JAGWPQ010000457.1 GCA_028877045.1 Bacteroidota bacterium
CAACAACGATCACGAGCATTATTTTAAACCATTAACAAAATCATCACTTATTACAAGTGAACAAAAATTTGAAACAACTGTTTTAATTTAATAAAAGTGATTACACGAATTTTTGCGAATTACACGAATTAATACCAACCTGTTTTCGCTCATTCGTATAATTCGATTTAATCCGTGTAATAAAAAATAAAAAATAATGTCAACTATTATCGATCTCATCGGCAATACACCACTCGTTGAACTCAAAAGAATTCCAACAAATAAAAATGTTACCATCTATGCAAAATTAGAAGGCAACAATCCCGGCGGAAGTGTAAAAGACCGTGCAGCTTATGGCATGATAAAACATGCGATCGATAACGGCGATATAAAACCCGGCATCAAATTAATTGAAGCAACAAGCGGCAATACCGGCATTGCATTGGCATTAATTGCAAGTATCTTTGGTGTTGAAATAGAATTGGTGATGCCCGAAGATGCAACCAGGGAAAGGGTTTCAGCTATGAAGGCTTTCGGTGCAAAAGTAATTCTCACACCAAGAGAAAGAGCCATGGAAGCCGCTATTGATTATGCCAACGAACAAGTTGCCAAAGGTGGTTACTTCATGCTCAATCAATTTGTAAATCCAAATAATCCGCTCATTCACTATCAAACAACGGGTCCCGAAATTTGGAAAGACACGCATAAAAAAATTACACATTTTGTTTCGGCAATGGGCACCACCGGCACCATCATGGGTGTTTCAAAATACTTAAAAGAACAAAATAAAAATATTCAGATCGTGGGTTGCCAGCCAACCGATGGTTCGCGTATTCCCGGCATCCGTAAATGGCCTGAAGCATATATTCCTAAAATTTTCGATAAACAAAGAGTTGACAGAACGATTGAGTTGAGCGACAGCGATGCACACATCATGACCAAACGTTTGGCAAAGGAGGAAGGCATCTTTGCCGGCATGAGCAGTGGTGGCGCGGTTCACGCTGCTATTGAATTGTCGAATGAATTAAAAGAAGGTGTTATTGTTTGCATCATTTGCGATCGCGGCGACAGATATTTATCTTCCGATTTATTTGATTAATTTTTTTGTTACCGGCTGCATTACTACTATCAACTTCGTTGCGTCGCACTCTTGTGCTTCCAGTATTTTGTTGAGCAATTTTTTTCACGCAAAGTCGCAACGAAAATACTTTGCGTCGTTGCGCGAGTTTTTTTGATCAATAAAGTACCGAACGTTGAAGAGTGCGACGCAACAGAGATGCCATAAAATACTATCGCCGGTAAAATAATTTTTAAATCACTTTTTCCTTAAATGCAGAAGCAAATGCAATAAAATCTTTTGCCTGCTGCAAATACTTTTTTGCAAATTCTTCGGTTGGTTCGTTTTGATTTATTTGCAAAACCAATTCTTTAAAATTAGCGTGATCGGTGTATAATCCTTTATCGGTAAAGTTTTTATCGAAGTCGTTTAATATCCCGATCTGCGTATTGCACTGTACACTATGATTTAACAACAACGCTTTTGCCGCATTAATAAATGCTGCATAGCTTTGATAAATACCATCGGCAAATGCTTTGTTGGCAAGGCTTTCATCGGCCAGACTGATTTTTTCATCTGCTTCAAAAATCAATGTAGAAACCAAATCGATCATCACACCGGCACATTCGCCAACACCAATGGCTGTTGCAAATTTTTCGGCTTGCCCCCAATCAATAAAATCTTCAGCAACTAAACTTGTTGTATCAGCTAATGGTTTTAACAGATCGTAAAAATATTTTTCGCCTTTATTAAAAGTATATTCAAGATAAGTTTCGTTTTGCTGATTGGCTTTATAATCATTCAATAAAACACGCACAGCATCCGGTGCACGTTTGCTTGCCAGCTTAATTACTTTGTTGGCAACACGGCCTTCGCCGCCACCCAAATTTCCACCGCCAATTAAAACCTGCACAGCAGGAATTACTTTGTCCTTCACTTTCATCGAACTACCGTGAAAACCAATTCCGCCAATACCATGTTGTCCGCAAGAATTCATACAACCGCTGATGCGAATGGCAATATTTTCATCTTCCAGCAATTCAGGAAATTCATCTTCAATTAATTGAGAAAGTACGGTACTTAATCCAGTACTGCTCGAAATGCCAAGGTTACAGGTATCGGTACCGGGGCAAGAAACAATATCGGCAGCGCTTCCAAAACCAGCCGCAGCAAGGTTTTCGGCTTCAAGCACGCTGTACACATATTCGAGATGTTCGGCTTTAATAAAACGGAATTGTAAATTTTGTGAGATGGTAACACGAATATCATCTGCAATAACAGGTTGTAATTTTTCAATTAATCTGCGGCTGGTATCGGATGAAATATTTCCATTAGGCACTCGCACATAAACAACATGATAACCATCTTGCTTTTGTTTTTTAACATTAGTCTTTTTCCAAATTTCAAAATTCAAAGGATTGCTGATCTGAATTTTTTCATTGGGTAAAATGCCAGATGGTAAATTAATTTTTTCGAAACGTTTTGTATCGATGACAACTTTTTTATCTGTGATGGCTTTTTGTTCGGCAGCAACCAATTCGTTGAAAGCATCAAGGCCAATTTGATGAATTAAAAATTTAATTCTTGCTTTATGACGGCTGTTGCGTTCGCCATGACGATCGAATACACGCAACACGGTTTCGATGTATGGCAACAATAAATCTTCTTCCAAAAATTCATGAGTTGTTTTTGCTAAGAATGGCTGTGCGCCTAATCCGCCGCCGATAACAACTTTAAAACCGCGAACCTGTTTGTCATTGGTTTCTTTGATGCGTGGAATGATCCCAAGATCATGCATAAAAACTAATGCACTGTCTTTTTCGCTGCTGGAAACGGCAATTTTAAATTTACGGCCCATCTCCTGTCCAACAGGTTTGCGCAAAAAATATTCGAAAATTGCATGAGCATAAGGTGTAATATCAAAAGGTTCGTCAATATCAATACCTGCCATATCCGAACCTGTAACATTTCTAACTGTATTGCCGCAAGCTTCGCGGATGGTGAGACTATCTTTATCTAATTCAGTCCACATTTCGGGAGTGCGATCGAGACTTACAAAATGCA
>JAGWPQ010000458.1 GCA_028877045.1 Bacteroidota bacterium
AAGAACTGGCCGAAGCATTGGATTATGAGCCCAACTCTTATGCCATCCAGTTGCGTACCAATAAAAGCAAAGTGATCGGCATTTTGTTGCCATCGGTTACAAATTTTTTTTACGACTCTGTAATTGCAGCCATCGAAACAAAAGCAAGGGATTTTGGTTATTCGGTGATAATGATGCAATCGGGTGATGATGTAGAAACAGAAATGGCCAATCTTAAATTGTTGAAACAAAGCCGCATTTCGGGAATATTTGTTTCATTGACCATCGATACAAAAAATATTGAACCATTTTTAAAATTAAATGATCTCGATATCCCTGTAATTTTCTTAGACCGTGTACCCGATTATGAACCTTGCAATAAAATTCGTTTTGCCGACCGGGAAGCAGCACGTATTGCGGCGGAGACTTTAATCCAAAAACAAAAAAAACATGTATTGGCTTTATTCGGTCATCCTAATTTAAGCCTCACACAAAAAAGAAAAGATGGTTTTTTAGAAACCTATCAAACAAAATCTTCTCAAACAAAATTAGATATTTCTTTTCCCGAACATTTAGCACCATCAAGGATTGCAACATTAGAGGCATTTAAGAAGAAAAATAAACCTGATGCCATTTTTTGCATGGGTGATACAATTTTAATTGGTGTGATGGAAGCCATTCATCAGTTGAATATTAAAGTGCCTGAAGAGGTTGCCATCATTGGCATCAGCAATGGTTTCATTCCAAACATGTATAATCCAAAAATAACTTATGTTGAAACCAGCGGTTATAAATTAGGGTTGCAATCTTTCGACCGGATGCTTGCATGTTTGCTGGATAAAACTGACGTAAAAGAAGTTTTGGTTGAACCACGTCTTGTTGAAGGAAAGTCTTTGTAAAAGTTAAAAATGATTACACGGATTTTTACGAATTACAAGAATTGAATAAAATATTTTTATTGGTGCTATAAAAATTATTTTGAAAATAGTTCCGCATATAAATTCGGATAATCCGAGATCAATCCATCAACGCCCATTTGTTTTAATTCTTTCATTCTTTTCAGATCATCAACGGTCCACGGAATTAATTTCATGCCCAATTCTTTGCATTGCTTTACCAATAATGCTGTCACCAAACTTTCATCGGGTGAATAAATGGTTGGGATGAATCCTAACTCTTTTAACCGAACGGCAAAAGATTTATCGGATGGCGGTTCGAATAAATATGCTGTTTTAATTGTTGGATAATGCTGATGCAAATATTGCAATGTGCGGATATCGAATGATTGAATGATCACACGTTCTTCTATTTTCTTTTCTTTAATGATCGCCATAATTAATTCTACAAATTCATCTGGATTGGGATGATAGATCCCATCGGTTGCAGGTGTTGATTTTGTTTCAATATTATATTGAATGGGATGCAAGGAAAGTCTTGCCGTATAAGCTTCTGCACTATCGATCACATCAGCTAACCTTGGTTTATGAACGCTTAATTTTTGCTGATCGGGAAAACGGGGATGTGGTTTTGATCCCACATCATATGTTTGCGTTTCGGCATAATCCATTTTATAAATATTCAGCGATCTTTCATCTTTTTCATTTACAAAACTGCCATCTGGTTTTGTTGTTATTTCATGATTGAAAAATGGTTCGTGACTGATGATGACCTGTTTGTCTTTTGTGATCACCGCATCCATTTCTAAAGTAGTAACATGCAGATCGATGGCTTTTTTAAATGCAGGAATAGTATTCTCGGGCATTAAACCGCGGCAGCCTCGATGGCCCTCGAAGTCGAAACCCCCAACTCCTAAAGAGGAGTGATTTAATTTTCTATTACCCATACAACCAAATATTAGCAGTAAACTTATCGGTAGAATTATTTTTTTCATTTTTTAAAGATTTCATCTTTCCTTTTTTGCATTTCTTTTGCTACAGCTTTTTGCTCTGCATCGCCGCTTTGTAAATTGTTTACAATATTGTCGAAACTTTTTTCATCCCTGTTCTGGCTTAGTTTAAAAACATTTTCCAGCGAATCAACTTTTATTTCAAATGCAACAATGGCTTTGCTTAAACGCTGCACGTAATCTTTTCGGGCAAATGTTTATAGAGCGATGGCGAAGCTGCATTGTTTTCGAAATGTGCCGTTACTTCATCCAGCATCATTTGCAGTTGTTCATCATCCAAAAAAATAAATTCACCTTTTGCATGAACACTCATATAATTCCAGGTAGATGCCTGTTGTTGATTGGTGTACAAACTGGCGCTCACATAACTATGAGCGCCGCTGAAAATGGCTAATGCATTTTTATTTTTTTCGAATGCTTTGTGATGATCGGTTTGCTTCATAATATGTCCCTGCAAAAAAATATCTCCATCCCTCGCTTTCAATAACATTGGCACTTGTGTGGCAACAGGCTTATTATTTTCATCCACGCCTATCAGCATGGCAAACGGATGTTGTTTCATAAAACCGATAACAACATCGGGATTATTTTCTTTAAAATAAGAAAGGTTATACATGCCATGAAGATAAACAAAGAAATAAACTTGGCAGTTATGTTTATGTTAAGAGGATAGCACACAGATAACACGGATGAAGCAGATTTTCGCCGATTTATTTATCTGTGTTATCTGTTTTCTGTCATTCTTTTTAAAAAAGTTATTATGAAAAACGATTACTGATTATTTTATATGTTTTATTAAAATATTATAAAAATCATATTTTAATTTATTTCTTATTCCTTGTTTTGATCTTGCTTTTTTATCCCCCACAGAAAGCTTTGTTTGTAGATCGATTGTTTGCAAGACCCCCACTATGCGTTTTAATGTTCTTTGATACAGGAATGTAGCAACTGTGTATTATTTATTGGATAAGAAGGTTGAGGTTGCTGCAAAACAAAACGGTATTGTTTCGTCTTTTATTTGGGTTGCCCTAACCTTAATATGTTTTGTTGTAAACCATTTAGGGTTTGTCGTAAACCATTTAGGGTTTGTTGTAAACCATTTAAGGTTTGTCGTAAACCATTTAGGGTTTGTCGTAAACCATTTAAGGTTTGTCGTAAACCATTTAAGGTTTGTCGTAAACCATTTAGGGTTTGTCATAAACCATTTAAGGTTTGTTGCAAACCATTTATGGTTTGTCGTAAACCATATAAGGTTTGTTGCAAACCATTTAGGGTTTGTTGTAAACCATTTATGGTTTATAGGGCATAAATACCCTTTTCCGGTAGTTCCTGTATGATATAATTGGTTGATTTTCAACATTTAATATTTAAAAAACAAGTTTATGAGTACAGTAAGAGTAAAAATCAATTTCAAGAGTTACACCGATGCGGGTTTGTACCAAAAATCCGAACACATTGAACAATGTATGAACGGGAATCCCAATTTTCTAACGCCCACGCCTACCCTTGCGGTTTTGCAGGCTGCCAATGTTAAATACAGCGATGCACTGGGCAAAGTAGTAGATGGTACCAGGCAGGATACCGTTTTAAAAAATCAGGCAAGGGCTGAAGTA
>JAGWPQ010000459.1 GCA_028877045.1 Bacteroidota bacterium
ATCGCGGAACATTCTTACAAACGATGGGTTCACGAAACACAGTGCCATCAAGGATATTGCGGATAGTGCCGTTGGGGCTCTTCCACATTTGTTTCAATTTAAATTCTTCCACACGGGCTTCATCAGGAGTGATGGTTGCACATTTAATTCCAACACCGTATTTTTTAATGGCATTGGCTGAATCAACGGTTACCTGATCGTTTGTTTGATCGCGGTATTCGATACCAAGATCAAAATATTTAATATCGATGTCTAAATACGGAAGGATCAATTTGTCTTTAATAAACTTCCAGATAATTCTTGTCATTTCATCACCATCCAGTTCAACAACGGGATTGGCTACTTTAATTTTTTGCGGCATGTGATACTTGTTTTTATGATAAGGCTGCAAAATTAAGTGATAAACCTTTTTGGTGAGAAAGTAATTATAGGGGATTTTAAAGTTTGGATCCTGCCCGAACAATTAAAAGATGATTTTGATATAAAAGCAATTGATTTGAATAATATTCTGCTTTATCGGGGTAATTTTGTTGTGTTAAATTGATAGGCAGTTTCATCACTCGTTGAAGCTTTTCTTTTATGAGACAGCTGCAATTCATATTCGTTTTTATTTTCTTCGTTCTTATTTCGAATGAATGCTTTAGCCAACACAACAATGAAATTCAATTACTAAAATTTTATGTGGATGATGATTTTTTTAATTTACGCGGAGAGGGCACTGACCGTGGTTATTCAAGCGGAGTAAAATTAGAGTTCTATTTTACGAAAAAGAACAAACCAAAATTTCCGGCCAATTTTTTAATGAAGATCATAGACAATCCTGATAATATTTACGGCTTAGGCTTGACACAATTTATTTATACACCGACCGATATATCCAGATCGGATATTATTTATGGCGACAGACCTTATTCGGGTGTTACCTATTTTTCGTATAACCTCATTTCTTCGAGCAGTATAAAAAAACAGAGACTATCAACTACCATTAGTTTAGGTACCATTGGAAAATATTCTTATGCAAATGAAGCGCAGACATGGTTTCATAATATCATCAATTATCAAAAACCGGAAGGATGGAATAATCAAATCGCGACCGATATTATCATTAATTATTTTGTGGATTATGAAAGGCAGTTATTTAAACCAAGTCCTAATCTGGAGATCATTGGTGATATTCAGGCTAATGCCGGCACATTAACCAATAATATGGGATTGGGAATAAGATTCAGGGCAGGATTGTTTAATGATTATTTTTCCAATTATGAGCGACCGACTTTCAGAGACAAACGTGTTGGGCAAACAGACATGCGAAAATTTCAATGTTTCTTTTTTATGAAGACCACCGGTATGGCAGTAATGGATGATGCAACATTGCAAGGTGGTTTTTTTACACACAATGCCAGCCCGTATAAAATTTCAAAAGACAGCATCAACAGATTTTATATGCAGTATGAATATGGAATTACGATTGCAAAGAAAAGATTAGGTATTAGCTTTTCGGAAAAAATAAGAACCCCTGATTTTAAAGGTACCTA
>JAGWPQ010000460.1 GCA_028877045.1 Bacteroidota bacterium
AAGAGAATGCTATTGCAGCAAGATTAAGAACCGAAAATAATGCCGATGTTTATTTGTTTGGGAGCAAAGCTGCGATAGGAAATCAGGTGATGGATGATTTGCATAAAATTATTCCAACCGATAAAAGTGATAGTGCCGGTGCAGAAAAATTAATTCAATCCATCAAAGAAAAAAATTACGATGTTGTAATTATTGGTTTGCATAATTACAGCAGAAGACCAGGCAATAATTTTGGTTTAAGTAATGCATCGATTTATATGATGAATCAATTGCAGCAACTCGATCAAAGCATCACATTGGTATTTGGAAATCCATATGCCATAAAAAATTTCTGCAACGCACCCAACTTATTGGCTTGTTATGAAGATGATGATATTACACAACAAACAACAGTCGATTGGTTGCAGGGAAAAATTCAGGCGAAGGGAAAATTGCCTGTTACTGTTTGCGACAATTTAAAATTTGGTGATGGCATCGTGTACAACAATTTCTTTCCGCGTGTTGTTCCTGAAACTGTTGGTATGAGTTCGGAAAAATTATCTGTCATCGATTCTATTGCAAATGATGGTGTAGCAAAAGGCGCTTATCCGGGTTGTGTGGTGCTGGCAGCCAGAGACGGTAAGATCGTTTACCACAAAGCATTTGGCTATACCAGTTATGATAAAAAAGAGGCTATGAATGTTGATATGGTCTTTGATCTGGCATCGGTTACAAAAGTTTCGGCAACTACCGTTTCGGTAATGAAATTAGTTGAAGAAGGTAAAATTGATATCAATAAAACATTGGGCGATTATTTAAGCTGGACAAGAGGAACAAACAAAGCCGATCTGAAACTGAAAGATGTTTTGTTGCATCAGGCAGGATTAAAAGAGTTCATTCCTTTTTATCGCGAAGTGATCGATACGGCAACAGGCGAACCAAATTGGACTATTTTTTCGAAAGTGAAAGATGAACAACATCAATTTCGCGCAGCCGAAAATTTATATGTGCGCAACGATTGGGAAGACACTTTGTTCAAAAGAATTTTGCAAAGTAAATTAACTGCGCCGGGCCATTATATCTACAGCGATAATGATTTTATTTTCCTGGGAAAAATTGTAGAAGCGGTCAGTGGTTTACCATTGAATGAATATGCAAGGCAAAATTTTTATTTGCCTTTGCAAATGGCAACAACAACATTCAGACCGAGAGAAAGAATTCCTTTGGAAAATATTGTGCCTACTGAATTAGAAAAACATTTTCGTCAGCAATTGATTCACGGCGATGTGCACGATGAAGGTGCTGCCATGTTTGGCGGCGTTGCAGGCCATGCAGGATTGTTCAGCAATGCATACGATCTGGCGCAATTGTATCAAATGCTTTTGAATGGTGGCGAATTGAATGGCGTTAGGTTATTGAAAAAAGAAACTATCGATCAGTTCACCGCTTACAACAGCGATGTTAGCCGCAGGGGCTTAGGTTTTGACAAGCCGGAGAAAGATAATGCAACACGCAAAAATCCGTATCCGTCAAAATCAGCATCGCCTGAAACCTTTGGCCACACTGGATTTACGGGTACATGCGTTTGGGTTGACCCGAAATATAATTTGGTTTATATTTTCTTATCGAACCGTGTTAACCCAACAAGGGATAATAATAAATTAAGTCAGCTTAATATCCGTCC
>JAGWPQ010000461.1 GCA_028877045.1 Bacteroidota bacterium
ATTCCTGCCTGTTTTCGGCCGATAAAAAAATATTGTACATCAGTTCATGGGGCGGCGATAAAATTTTATTGTTTGATGTGAATGAAAATAAAATCGTAAAAGAAATTGCTGTGGGTGATAATCCCAACGAAATGGTTTTGAGTAAGAACGGCAAATATTTATTTGTTGCCAACGCCAATGATAACTCTGTTTCAGTGATCGATATAACCAAACAAAAGGTGATTGAGACATTGAATGCGGCATTGTATCCAAATGCTCCTAGCGGTTCAACCAGTAATGCTGTTGCATTGAGTGAAGATGAAAAAACATTGTACATCGCAAATGCCGATAATAATTGTTTAAGTGTTTTTGATGTAAGTGTTCCCGGCAAAAGTGTATCGAAAGGATTTATTCCTGTGGGCTGGTATCCGACAAATGTAAAAGTGATCGGTAAGAAAATTTTTGTAAGCAACGGAAAAGGATTTACATCAAAAGCAAATCCAAAAGGACCAAGCCCGTACAATGCACGCCAGGCTGTTATTTATCAGCAGGGCGATCCGCACCGCACACAGGATGTAGAATATATCGGTGGATTATTTACAGGCACATTAAGTATCATCAATGAACCTTCCGAAAAACAATTAAGTATTTTTTCTCAGGCAGTGTATCACAACACACCTTATTCAAAAAAAATAGAATTGAATGCTGCGGGTGAAAAAGGAAATCCAATTCCAATGAAAGTTGGTGATGCTTCGCCCATCAAACATATTTTTTACATCATTAAAGAAAACAGAACATTCGATCAGGTGTTGAGTGATGTGAAAGGCGGCAATGGTGATACAAGTTTATTATTGTTTGGAGAAAGGATCACACCCAATCTTCATTCGATCGTAAACAATTTTGTGTTGCTGGATAATTTTTATTGCGATGCAGAAGTAAGTGCCGACGGGCACGAATGGAGTATGGGTGCTTATGCAACAGATTTTTTGGAAAAGACATGGCCCACAAGTTATGGTGGCCGCGGCGGAAACTATGATGGCGAAGGATTGCGTGCCATTGCAAATAATAAAAATGGTTATATCTGGGATAATTGCAAACGAAATAATGTTAGTTTCCGTACCTACGGCGAGTTTGCCGATCATGCTGCCAAACCAAGTATTGCTGTTTTAAATGGGAATACCTGTCCTTATTATACAGGATGGAACCTGGATGTACGCGATACAACAAGATTTTCGCAATGGAAAAGAGAGTTTGATTCTTTGCTTGCACATAATGCAGTGCCGCAATTAAGTACGCTGCGTTTTGGAAATGATCATACCGAAGGCTTGCGAAAAAATAAACCAACACCTTATGCCTATGTTGCCGATAATGATCTGGCTGTTGGATTATTTATTGATTATTTAAGTAAGAGTTCTATCTGGAAGGAGAGTGCTGTTTTTATTTTGGAAGATGATGCGCAAAACGGTCCCGACCATGTTGATGCACACCGCAGCACGGCGTATTTGATCAGTCCATATGTAAAAAGAAATTATGTCGATCACACGATGTATTCAACTTCGTCTGTTGTAAGAACGATAGAATTAATTCTGGGATTGCCGCCAATGTCGCAATACGATGCGGCTGCAACGCCCATGTGGCAAAGCTTTACGGCCAATGCAAATTTTTCTTCATTCGATCATCTGCCGGCCAATATTAATTTGAATGAGAAGACCGGCCAAAATAAAATGGCTGCATTAAGTGAAAAATATAATTTTAATAAAGAAGATGCAGTTCCCGATCTGGTGTTCAACGAAATCTTGTGGCAGGGAATAAAAGGAACAACTGCTCCGGCACCGGCAAGAGCCGCATTTGTTAAGTTGAGTAAGAAAAATGAAGATTAGTTTTTTACCACAGAGATTCTGTGATATTATCCAAATAGATTTTTATTTAATTTTGTCTTTTAGGCAACTTTAAGTTAGCCTGTTAGTGAGCGGTTTATCTGCTCACTACTTTTTTATATTTATAGTGTTGCTATTTTTTCATCCTCAATATTTTCATTTTGTTTTTTTAAATAATCTTTATCATAAGCAACACCTGTTTTATATATTGTATAAACCATTTCTAATAATTTTCTTTGTACTGCAACGGCTGCTTTCATTTTAATACCGTGTTTGCTTACTATTCTTGCAAAAATGGCTTTAAACCTTTCATCATTTCTGATGGCACTTAATGCAGGCAGGTGCATTGCTTTTCGTAAATTTTTGTTTCCCTTTTTTGATATGCAAGGTTTGCCTTTAACCGATGTACCTGATTGTTTTTCTTTTACATCCAATCCACCGGAATATCCGCCCAATTTACCATTTGAATTAATAACTCGATGGCATGGAATAATGATTGAAACTGGGTTTGATCCGTTTGCTTTGCCAACTGCCCTAACTGCTTTGGTATCTCCAATATTTTCTGCTAATCTTTGATACGAAATTGTAGCTCCATAAGGTATCTGTATTAACTGCTGCCAAACCTTCATTTGGAATTTGGTTCCGTGTATATCCAACGGCACAGTAAACTTTTGCCTA
>JAGWPQ010000462.1 GCA_028877045.1 Bacteroidota bacterium
ATGTCATAATACAACAACAAATTATTTGGGTGTTATTTTAAGTGATTATACAAGTGCGGTAAATTCTATAAAAACAACAGGTACTGCAACTTTCTTAAATGCGATCAATTTTACTTCTTCAACCGCTGCAATGAATATGCCTCCGAGCGGACAAATGAGTAGTTGCCAGATCACACAAATAACCAAGTGGATCAATAATGGTTATCCGCAATAAAAAAGAAAAAGTATAAGACTCATTTTTTAAAAAGAAAAGACTATGAAGAAAATAATAACCATCTGTTTGATAGCCGTAGCTGTTTATGCCTGTAAACAGGAAGTGATCAGTGCAGCTACTTCGGCACCATCAAACTTTACTTACTCGGTTTCGAGTACAACAATAACACAAGGCACTGCCGGAACTTCGGTTGCACCAACTATTAATACAGGTGGCGGAAAAGTTGCATACACTTTAAGCGGAGCAGGTATTTCGGGTATAAGCTTAAACACAAATACAGGAATAATTAGTTGGAGCAATATATTATTACCCGGCACTTATACTATTTCTGTTTCTGCTTCCAATAGTGTTGGAAGTGTTACAGCAACTTATACATTAATTGTAAACAGCAACGGTATAGTAACAGTACCAACAGGTTTCTCATACAGCCCCGCAAGTGCAACAATTGTTGTGAATACTGCAGGTTCATCGGCTACACCAACAATAACAAACGGTGGCGGTACGATAACTTATAGTTTAACAGGAACAATTCCAACAGGTGTTAGCATCAGCAGTACAACAGGTATAATTAGTTGGACCAATGCAGTAGCTGCAGGAACTTATACTTTAAATGTAAAAGCAACAAACAGTGCAGGAAATACAACAACAACTTATACACTTACAGTTAATGCAACTGCAACTGTAACTGCACCATCGGGCTTAGCATATAATCCTGCAAGCAGTAGTGTTACACAGGGAACTGCCGGTAACTCTGCAACACCAACAATCAATAACGGATTAGGCACAATAACTTATAGCTTAACAGGAACAATTCCAACAGGTGTGAGTATCAACAACACAACCGGTGTAATCAGCTGGACAACTGCAGTGGCAATAGGTACATACACTCTTAATGTAACTGCAACAAACAGTGCAGGAAATACAACAGCAACGTATGCACTTACAGTAGCTGCTCCGGCTGCAACTGTTAGTTTTTCTGCCGATATTTTACCTGTAATATCTTCTAATTGCAGCGGGTGCCATTCGTATGCAACCACCTACGCAGGAATAACAGGTCATACATCGGGATGCAATTCAATTCAAAATAAGATCAACACAACATATTGTTCAGGATCGCGTATGCCTTTGGGTGCAACACCATTATCAACAAGCTTTATTACGCTTTTCAATAACTGGATCACACAAGGACAATTAAATAATTAAAAAATCAGTAAGAATAATTTTTATAAAAATTCATCAAAATGAAATTCATCTTTTTAACAGTACTGTCTGCAATTTTTCTGACAAGTTGTTATTACGACAAAGCGCAATTGGTTTATCCCGCTGAAGGAACCTGCGATACAACCAATGCAACCTACAGTTTGAAAGTTGTACCCATCATAAATGCAAATTGTACCGTTTGCCATGGTGGAACTGCAACAGCTGGTGCAGGAATAAAATTAGATACTTATACTGATCTTAAAACTTATGTAACAAACGGACAATTATTAAACTCAATCAATCAAACAGGTGTTGTGCCTGCAATGCCATTGAGCGCAGCAAAATTATCTGCTTGTGAAATAAATCAAATAACCGCCTGGATCAACGCAGGAGCCCTTAACAATTAAAATAAACAAACATGAAAAAAATTTTTTTATCCCTAACAATGGTTGCTGTTGGAATAACAATGGCCAATGCTCAAAAATTGTATTCAACAAAAACTGGACAAATAAAATTTAATGCCACAGGTGGTATTGAAAAAATTGCCGCAGTAAATGATCAGGTCGATAGTAAGATGGTCGATAAAACAGGACAGATCGTTTTCAGCCTGCTGGTAAATGGTTTCATTTTTGATAACCAATTAATGAAAGATCATTTCGAAGAAAATTATTTAGAGACCACCAAGTTTTCTAAAGCCGATTTCAAAGGATTCATCACAAATATTTCTACCGTTGATTTTTCGAAGAATGGCAAATACAATATCACTGTTGATGGTTCATTAACCATTCACGGCGTAACACAAAAAGTAAGCACAGCAGGCACTTTGACCATTGCCAACGGAAAACCAAGTATTGCCGGTGTGTTTAAAGTTAAAATAAAAGAGTATGGAATTACCGGTTTATACATTGGTGAAAAAATTGCTAATGAAGCCGAAATTTCTGTTGATTGTAAATACGATTAATTTTTATTTTGATTCCTCATCTGCTTAACCCTTAATAAAATGTATTCATTAAAGAAACTAATACGATTTTCCTCAATTATTTTGTTCGTTCTGTTTTTTTCAAATCAATTAACAGCACAGGATATTGATTTGTTTAAAATGCAGGATGCGCAGGATAAAAAAGAGAAGGAAAATAAAACTGAACTTGTTACTGCCACTTTTAAAACCACCAGAATGGTGAACGGCCAATCGATCGAAAATGTTGGCAAAGGAATTATGGATTTAAAAATTTCGCATCGCTTTGGAACTGTAAACACCGGTGCATATAATTTCTTCGGATTGGATCAGGCAACCATGCGCATTGGAATGGATTATGGTGTTACCAACAGATTAATGGTTGGAATTGGAAGAAGTACTTTTAATAAAGAGTTCGATGGCTTTTTAAAATACCGCATTCTGCGCCAGTCAACAGGCAAAAGAAGTTTTCCTTTTTCAGTTAGTTATGCCGGAACAGCTATTCTGCAATCGCTGAAACCTGCACCAACAACATATCCTATCAATCAAACCGATCATTATTTTTTCGTTCATCAATTAATTATTGCACGAAAATTCAACGACTATTTTTCGTTGCAATTGGTACCAACATTGGTGCATTATAATGTTGTTCCGCTGGCAACAGAGCCAAACGATTTGTATTCTGTGGGAGTTGGTTTTCGCCAAAGGATTTCGAAACGTGTAAATTTAACCGGCGAATATTATTATCAGCTCAATCCGATAACAGGTAATTATAATTCTTTATCACTGGGATTTGATATCGAAACCGGCGGTCACGTATTTCAATTACATTTCACCAACTCAACCGGTATCAATGAAAAAAGTTTTATTTCAGAAACAACCGGACAA
>JAGWPQ010000047.1 GCA_028877045.1 Bacteroidota bacterium
TGCTGGTATAAAATTCTATTCTGCGTTTTGCTTTTAATCCAATTTTTTTTGCAAGGTCCAGGTTGCCGGTAAATACATAACCAAAATAACCGCCGCATTTCTGTTTCATAAAATCGCCAATCCTGGCATAGGTAATTTCTAATGCAGCAACATCGCCCAAACGTTCGCCGTATTCAGGATTTACAAACATGATCCCATGCATGTCCTGCGGAATTTCGGTCAATGCAAAATCACAAACTTTAAATTCGATCATATTGGCAACACCGGCAGCTTCTGCATTTTTCTTTGCATTCTCAACTGCTTTATCGCTGTAATCGGTGGCAATGATTCTAAGACCCGGCACTTTAATAATTTGTTTTTGGAGCAATTCTTTTTCTTTCAGATAAACCGATTCGTCATATCCTTTTACATGCATGAAAGCATAATTGGTTCTGAATAATCCTGGTCGTTTGTTGGTAGCGATCAATGCTGCTTCAATAGCCACGGTGCCTGAGCCGCACATTGGATTTATAAAAGGCGAAACCCTGTCCCATCGCGTTGCATAAATTGTTGCAGCAGCCAATGCTTCGAGCATGGGGGCGAGCCCGGGAATTTTTCTGTAGCCATGCCGGGCCAACGAATCGCCCGATGTATCAATAAATATTTCTGCGTCTTCATTCTTCCAGAATAAATGAATAACAGTGCCTGTTAGTTCCGAGCCTGTAGAAGGACGCGTGCCTCTTTTTTGACGAAGCCTGTCAACGATCGCATCTTTTACACGAAGGTTGGCAAACATGCTGTTGTTGATAGTGGCATTATTTACATTGCTGGTCACAGAAAAATATCCCGGATCGGGTAAAATATTTTCCCATGCAAAATCAACGAGATTTTTATAAATATCATCGGCATGGTGGGCTTCAAATTTTTTGAGGCTGTACAACACCTGACTGGCGCAACGCAGATTGAGATTGAGTTTGATGCAATCGTTCACCGAAGCATACAATCGTACACCCGTTACAAAACTCTCTTCAATTTCAAAACCAAGTTCTTTTACTTCCTGCTCCAGATAGGGCGCAATGCGTTTATGACAGGTAATGATAACGCTTGACCGGGTTGTATAAATATTCATATCGGTGATAAAGATAAAAGCTTAGTGAATGATATTGATGGAAATAAAATTTCGTTGCATCAGGCGGGCAATTATTTTCTTTTACAATAGCTGCCCAAGCATTATTATATTAATTGCTATCTTTATTATTCATTATAATCACATGGACCAGTCGATAGAATTATTACGAAAAGAAAAACAATTCCTTGCCGATAAATTTGGTGTGGAAGAGCTGGCTGTATTTGGTTCTGTTGCACGTGGCAATGAAACTGCAGATAGTGATATTGATATTTTGGTTCTGTTTAAAAATAAAACTTTGCAGAATTATATTGCATTAACAGAACACCTGCAATCTGTTTTGCATCGAAAAGTGGATCTAGTAACGAAGCATAAATTTCTTTCACCACGGTTCTCGAATACAATAAATAAAGACATCATCTATGTTTAATCAGGATGCTATTTTAAAATTAGAATTATGTCTTGATCATTTACTTGCCATCAATAAGTATTTCAGTTATATAAAGAATGCAGAAGATTTGTTTACATTGAACGACGGTGTTTATTACGATGCAGTGCTGATGCGGTTACAGGCTTTAAGCGAAACACTGAAGAAATTAAATAACAGGCATCCTAAAATAATTGAATTATTACAATATGATGGAATTGATGATTTAATTAAGTTCAGGGATTTAGTTTCACATCATTATGAAAAATTAGAGTACGAAATTATTTATAACATTTGTACTGTTGATCTGCCTAAACTTAAAAATTGTATTACCGAAATACTAAAGAAAATATAATCATGGAAAAATTTATACGATTCGGAGAAAAGGTGGAAGGGTATGATATTCCTGTTTTAAACGAAAGAGAAATCCGGGCAGCAGCAGGAATATTGTTTTTATGGATGTACA
>JAGWPQ010000463.1 GCA_028877045.1 Bacteroidota bacterium
CGTAATAACTTACCATACTGATAAACAAATTTTATCCATCGCCAAATATTTGAAGGCTTTTCCATATCAACTATCAAAGCCATTCGTGGCAGAGTTTTGAACATTGGTAATGTAGCTGATCTTCCCTGTAATTTCTTTAATTGATTGATTGCAACCAACCCCAACGCATATGTTGATGCCATTGAAATACTGAAAGCTAATTTTCGATTATTTGAATATGGCAGCGCCGCAATATTTTTTCTCAGTCCGTTCACCTGTTGTAAAAATGTTTTTTCTATTTCATAGACATCGGTACATCTCGTTGCGAGGGTTTGAATATTTTGTTGAACGTCTTTATAAATATCAAACAGGTCATTAGATAATTGGATCATCGTTCCCAATTGATACCAGCATTCTTCTTCTTCTTTTGTTGGTTCTGTATCTAAATAATAGCGGCACATTAAAACAGCATTACCACCTTTTTCAAAAGTAATCTCCTCAATTTCTTTGTTGCTGATAGTTTTATTGAATTGCTTGATGGAAGCTGCCTGCGCCACAAATTCGTTTCTTAAAACAATTAAATAATCTTTTTTGTCTTTCATCCCGCTCAGTAAAAAAAGATGTGCCTGGAGGAAAGCTTTTTCATCGAAGGTGGAAGGGAAAAATTGTTCAGGCCGAAAAGTAATAGATTCGATCTGATCAACCGGCAATAACTTTTCGTCAAAAAAATTATCAAATACCGAACTGCAGATAAAATAATTAATACTTCGCTCCTGTTCCATTGCATTGGTTGTTCTGCCATGCAATAAAGTAAATGCATCGTTTACGATCGGCAGAAAAACACTATGACTTTTTACTACTTTTTTAAAGGTTGCATCATCAAACTTTCCACCAAGTGTTTCTTTCATCCTTTGCAAATAAGCAATAGCTTGTTGTTTGGCCTTTTTTCTTACAAAAACCAACCGTAGCCCAAAACGGATAATAATAAACGAGAATTTGAATAAATACAACATAGAGCAAGGCAAGATATAAAAGAATGGCTAAAGGTGAAAGTTTAGCAGAAATTCATACTACTTATTTTCATACTTCTTTTCTTACCTTGCATCCCTAAATAAAACACCATGAGTATCGGAAATTTTTCTTACCCAATGCCTGCCAATGAACCGGTTTTATCCTATGCACCCGGAAGCGCAGAAAGAGCAACATTAAAAAAAACATTAGCTGAATTAAAAAGTACGGAAGCTGATATACCCATGTATATCGGTAATAAAGAAGTCAGAACCAATAAAAAAGTGGCCATTCATCCGCCGCACGAAATAAAACATACACTTGGTTATTTTCATGCCGGTGAAGAAAAACATGTGCACCAGGCAATCGATGCAGCCCTTGCTGCCAAAGAATCCTGGAGCAATGTGAGCTGGGAAAACCGTGCTGCCATATTTTTAAAAGCTGCCGACCTGATGTCGACAAAATATCGCAGCTACATGAATGGAACAACAATGCTGGGGCAAAGTAAAAATGTTTTTCAGGCAGAGATCGATGCGGCTTGTGAATTGATAGATTTCTTAAGATTCAATGTTCATTTTTTAAGTGAGATTTATAAACAACAACCTATCAGCGGTACCGGCATGCATAACCGAATGGAATATCGTCCGCTCGAAGGTTTCGTGTTGGCCGTAACACCATTCAATTTTACAGCGATTGGTGGAAATTTGCCAACATCGGCTGCGATGTGCGGTAATGTGGTGATATGGAAATGTGCCAATACACAAATCTATTCGGCACAAATGTTCATGCGTATTTTAAAAGAAGCCGGATTACCTGATGGTGTAATTAATTTAATTTATGTTGACGGGCCAACCATCGGCAGAGTTTGTTTTAACCATAAATCCTTTGCCGGCGTGCATTTCACAGGATCAACAGGTGTGTTCAACAACATGTGGGAAACCATCGGAAAAAATATGGGCATGTACACGTCGTATCCGAGAATTGTTGGTGAAACTGGTGGAAAGGATTTTGTGATCGCACATAAATCGGCCGATGTTGATGTGGTTGTCACCGCATTATTACGCGGTGCTTTTGAATACCAGGGACAAAAATGTTCGGCTGCATCAAGAGCTTATATCCCGTCAAATATTGCCGATGAAGTAAAAAAGAAATTAGTTGCAGGAATAAAAAGTTTTAAAATCGGATCGGTTGAAGACTTTTCGAATTTTATAAATGCAGTGATCGATGAAAAAAGTTTCAATAACATAAAAGCATACATCGACAATGCAAAGAAAGATCCGAAAGCAGAGATTTTAGTGGGTGGAAAATGCGATAAAAAAGAAGGGTATTTTATTTCTCCAACAATCATCGAAGCGAAGACTTCGAATTACGTAACCATGTGCGAAGAAATATTCGGGCCGGTATTAACTATTTATGTTTATCCTGCCAATGGTTTTGAGAAAGCATTGGATTTGGTTGATCATACTTCGCCTTATGCTTTAACAGGTGCGGTGATTGCGCGTGACAGAGATGCAATAGAATTGGCAACAAATAAATTAAGAAATGCAGCCGGTAATTTTTATATCAACGATAAACCTACCGGTGCAGTGGTTGGCCAGCAACCCTTTGGTGGCGCACGTTCCAGCGGTACCAACGATAAAGCAGGAAGCATTTTAAATTTATATCGTTGGTTAAGTGCAAGAACAATTAAAGAAACATTTAATCCCCCAACTGATTATAAATATCCTTTTTTACTGGAAGAATAAATGATGATTTATGTAATGCAGTTGAAGTGTGTCCCAAAGGGATTCCTTTGGAACGA
>JAGWPQ010000464.1 GCA_028877045.1 Bacteroidota bacterium
CACATTATCGGGTGAACAATTTTTGCAGATCAGAAAGCTGGCCGAAAATATCAGCAATATTTTCCGGTGGTTCGATTATGAAAGAAGAACGGCTTATCCTGCACTGGCCAAAGTGATCGAAAATTCTTATTACGAAAAAGTAATTATAGAGTTAATAGATGAGATATTAGATGAGCAGGGTGTTGTGAAAGATAATGCCAGCGAAGCTTTGCAAAGAATAAGATTAAATCTCTACAAACGCAGAAACGAATTGCGAAGGGTCTTTGATAAAGTTTTATCACGTTTGGCAAAAGCCGGTTACTCGGCCGATATTGATGAAAGTTTCAGCAGCGGCAGGAGAGTGGTTGCCGTTTTTACCGAACATAAACGTCAGGTGAAAGGGATCTTGCATGGCGAAAGCGATACCAGAAAAACTGCCTTTATTGAACCCGAAGAAACCATTGAATTAAACAACGAAATTTTTTCTCTGGAGAATGATGAACGCAGGGAAGTGCAAAGAATATTAAAAGAACTGACTTCTAAATTAAGTGTATATGCTTCTTTGCTGAAAACTTATCTGGACATCGTTGGTGAATTTGATTTCATCAATGGTAAAGCAAAATTGGCGGTTGATGTAAACGGGCAATTACCCAATCTTTCAGATAGAGCACATATTCAGCTCATCGATGCGTATCATCCCTTATTATTTCTTTACAATAAAACAAACGGTAAAAAAACGATCCCTGTTACACTAACCCTGGATGATAAGAACAGGATCTTAATTATCAGTGGTCCCAATGCAGGCGGCAAGACCGTTACCATGAAAACCATCGGATTAAATCAAATCATGTTGCAAAGCGGTCTATTGGTGCCGGTACATCCCAATTCGCAAATGGGGATCTTTAAACAATTATTCATTCATATCGGCGATACGCAAAGTATAGAATTTGAATTAAGCACTTATTCATCGCACCTGCTGCACATGAAATATTTTATCGAAACAGCAAACGGTAAAACATTATTTTTTATTGACGAACTGGGCAGCGGAAGTGATCCCAATTTAGGCGGTGCATTTGCCGAAGTTATTCTGGAAGAACTTTGCCGCCGTCATTCCATTGGCATTGTTACAACACATTATCTTAATTTAAAAGTGATGGCAAGTCATACGCCGGGCATCATCAATGGCGCAATGGCTTTCGATGAAAAACATTTGCAACCCATGTATAAATTGATGGTGGGAAAACCCGGAAGTTCGTACACCTTCTCGATCGCAGAGCGGATAGGATTGCCGCAACCATTAATTAACCGTGCAAGAAAATTGGTGGATGAAGAACATTTTAAGTTAGATAAACTTTTAAATAATACCGAACAAAACCTGCAGCAGATAGATAAAGAAAAAAAAGAGTTGCAGCGTTTGATGAAAGAAAATGAGCGGTTGAAAAAGGAAATGGAAACGGTACTGGACAGGGAACGTCACCGGCAACAGATAGAGATATTAAAACAACAAAATCAAATATCAGAAGACCGTATCGCTTATTTGAAAGATATGGAACGCAAATTAAAACAGGTTGTTCTGGATTGGCGGAAAAGCGATAATAAAACCGAAGTGATCAAACATTTGCAGGATCTGTTGTTTAAAAAGAAAGAAGATAATGTTGTAAATAAATTGGCTAAAAAAGTCAACAGCAAATACAAAGAATTAAATCAAACCATTGCTGTTGGCAGTTTGGTAAAATTGAAAAAGAATTATCAGGTAGGCGAAGTAAAAGAGATACGCGGCAAAAGGGCCATTGTTCAGATAGGGTTGCTGCCCATGAATGTTGAGATAGCCGATCTGATCTCTGTAGAAAAAATACCTGAGATCAATAAGCAGGATTGATATAAATTCTTTTGCCTCAAGCCGGCGGGCTTCGTTCTTGCAACGCCACTGCTTTTTCTCCTTTGAAAAAATATGCTTCGCATTTTTTCAATTCCAACTTCGTCGGAACCGGATAAAAAGAGGCGGCTTATGCAAGAACTGGTGAAACTTGCGAAGGTTGCAGGCTAAAAATGCAACACCCTGATCATTCTTTTGAAATACTTATTTATTAAAAGACTGTTTTATATTTCATTTATTTTCATGAATTTGTTCAGTGTGTTTCATTGCAG
>JAGWPQ010000465.1 GCA_028877045.1 Bacteroidota bacterium
AATGGCCACCCAAGCCTGATGAATTGTTTGCACGGATATAAGCTTCGGCAAAAGGAACATCAGCTTCATATCCACGAACTGTTGCCAAGATTTCGTACATGCCATACCATTCGTTAGGGTTCTGTGATTTATGTTGAAACACTGCTTGTTTTTTCTTTTCCATCTGATCAGAAATATCAACATAATCTGTTGGCACAAACTGAAATGTTTTTGTATGTGGTGAGTTGGTTGTTTCGTAAAAAAATAATTGAAACGAAAGTTGATTGTCCTGAAACACACGCCACGCAAGCATTCCGGTAGCTTGGTGATCGGGATGAACATCCATTGGCCACGGAGCTGTAACTATAGATGGCTTTATTTTCAATAATAATTGTTTCAACTTTTCTGTGTTCACTGCATCCGAAATAAGAGATGCATCAACAGCTCCGAAAAAAATTATTTCAGCGCCCAAAATTGAAGCGGCATTTCTTGCTTCTTTTTCTCTGATAAGCCTTGCTTCTTCATTTGTTTTTCCGCCAATACCTAATTCACCACCGGTCATTGTTATGATAATTACTTTTTCGCCCGATGTAATTGTATTGGCAATTAATCCGCCACAAGATGCTTCTGCGTCATCGGGATGTGGCGTAATAACAACAACAGTTGCATTTGCAGCATAGCTCATCATAAATAATAAACTGCAAAAAAGCAATTGCAAAAAATAATTATATTTTTTTATAGTTGCCACAATTATAAATTTCCTTTCTTTAATTCTTCCACGGCGTAATTTGCTGCACGTGCAGTAAATGCCATATAAGTTAATGACGGATTTTGACAAGCTGCTGAAGTCATGAACGATCCATCTGTAACAAAAACATTTTTTGCATCCCACACCTGGTTCCATTTATTTAATACTGATGTTTTTGGGTCGTGTCCCATTCTTGCTGTTCCCATTTCATGAATGCCGCGACCGAGATATGGATTGGTATCTCCACCTGTTACATTTTTTACACCGGCTGCTTCCAGCATTTCAATAGCATCATTCAACATATCTTTTCGCATCTTCAATTCATTCTCTTTTAATTCTGCATCGAATGAAAGAATATTCAATCCCCATTTATCTTTTTTATTTTTATCGAGTGTTACTTTATTTTCATGATATGGAAGCGTTTCTCCAAAGCCACCCATTCCAATACTCCAAACACCGGGTTCTGTTAGTGCTTCTTTGAAATCCGTACCCAGACTATATTCTGCCACTTCTTTATTCCAGCTCTCGCGACTTGCACCTCCCTGATAACCGAAACCGCGTACATAATCTCTTTTATCACCAAAGAAATTCCGGTAACGCGGAATATAAAATCCGTTGGCCCTGCGACCAAACACATATTTATCTTCGTAACCTTCAACAATACCACCGGCATGAACATTTAAATGATGATCCATTAAATTATGTCCAAGTTCACCACTACTACTTCCCAAACCATCAGGCCAAATATCTGTGGCACTGTTCATTAATATCCATGCACTGTTTAACGTAGATGCGTTTAAGAAAACAATTTTTGATTTGAATACATAAGTTTTATTTGTTTCTGCATCCAAAACTTCAACACCTGTTGCTTTTTTTGTATCCTTATCGTATAAAATTTTTGTAACAATACTCCATGGACGAACAGTAAGATTTCCTGTTTTTACGGC
>JAGWPQ010000466.1 GCA_028877045.1 Bacteroidota bacterium
ACAATCTAAATAAAATCAAGGAATGGGATAATTCAATACTTATTGATAGTACAAAGCATCTTTTCAATTTGTTCTTTAAAAAACGTTGTACCTGTGGAAGTTCAATAATTGTTATGCCAGGCAAGAGATTTGTCTTTCTTCGTTCAGACTCACATGCAGAGGCTTTAGACTACACACAAGAACAAATTGAAAAGTTATTGACAAAAAAATAAAACAACATCTGGCAACAATACAAAAAGGTTTTTATGCGATTCATACTTTTCATTATCCTGATACCCCCCACTATCCATAGACTTCCGCAGGGTGTCTATGGATCTTAACTATAAATCTGGCTAAGTCTGATTATCATTTTATATCCGAAGAGCGCTTCGCTAACTCTTCGGATAGCGGGATTTCCTCTCTAATTCTTTGGGCAGCTTGATAAGCCATTTCAACTATTGCATAACAACAATATTTATTATAAATTTAAATTCAGTTAGCCGAACGGTCATAACAAATTTCAACAACGGTATCAGCACCAATTGTTTTAGATGAACATAAAAGATATAATTCAACGGCATCCTGTCAGGAGTTATTTTATTACAACTTTTGTAATATCATGGCTGGGTGCATTTATTTTAGTTTCGCAAAAATTATGTAGCGGACAAGCTATTCCCAAGATGGATGGGATCCTGATGTTTCCATTAATGCTCATAGGTCCGGTTACCGCAGGTTTTACTTTGACCTATCTTACTGAAGGGAAAACCGGCATCAGCATTTTCTTTTCCCGAATGGGAAAATGGAAAGCACCGTTTAAATGGTATGTAATTGCTTTTATTATCCCACCTTGTTTAATCCTGATAACCCTTTTTATTCTGCAAACATTTGTTTCGCCTGTATTTAAACCAAACCTTTTCCCTTTGGGATTTTTGTTTGGAATCCCTGCCGGCTTTCTTGAAGAAATTGGATGGACCGGTTTTGCATATAAAAGATTGCGATCAAAATTTACAGTTTTTAAAACAGCTTTTATAGTGGGATCGTTGTGGGGACTTTGGCATTTTCCGGTAATTGATTTTCTCGGAGCAGCAAGTCCTCATAAACAATATCTGTTCCCTTTTTTTATAGCTTTTATTGCAATCCTTATTGCAATGCGACTTATCATGATGTGGATCTATTCAAACACGGATAGTTTGCCAGTAGTACAATTTATGCATGCCGTATCCACAGGCTGCCTTGCAACATTTGGTCCTTTTAATATTACTGCAGGACAGGAAACTTTATGGTATGCGATGTATGCGGTGGTACTTTTTATTACGGTTCTATTCATTTTCAAATTTTCTAAGCCATAATAAGATAAAGCTAAATTTTGCACTTCATTGTTGTTTATTGATGTTCCTTTTTCTCAAGTAAAATAATAAACGTGCATCAGTGAAACATAATTGGAAGAAATATTTGCGTAGTTAAATAGCTACACATATATTTGTAGTCAAATAGCTACATAATGAATTTAAGAAGAGATGTATTTCAGGCATTAGCCGATCCAACCCGAAGAGCAATATTGCTGCTGGTTGCTTCGCAATCGATGACAGCAGGTGTAATTGCTTCAAACTTCGACACGGCAAGACCAACCGTTTCGAAACACCTGCAAATACTAACAGAATGCGAATTGTTGCAACAGGAACAAAACGGCAGAGAAATCTATTATCACATCAACGCAAAAAAAATGAAAGAGGTAGCCGACTTTATAGAACCATTCCGCAAAATGTGGGATGACAGATTTAATAAATTGGAAACCATCATGAAAAAATATAAATCAAAAAAATAAAAAGCTATGGAGCAAAAAACAAAGATCAATGCAGAAGATGGCAAACAGGATCTGGTAATAACCAGAGAATTTGATCTGCCATTAGAATTACTTTTTAAAGCTCACGCTGAGCCGGAACTCCTTGTACAATGGATGTCGAACCCGTATACTACAGCGAAAGCACTGAAGTTCGATGGGAAAAAGCATGGCAGTTATCAACTTGAATCGACTGATGCGAACGGGAAGGTGGTATTTAAATCCAATGGAACATTCCATGAGTTTATTTCCAACAAGAAAATCATCCGAACATTTGAAATGGAGAATGCGCCTATGGGTGTTCAGTTGGAGATTTATGAATTTGAGAAACTGACTGACGACACCAGTAAACTCAACATGCATGTAATATTTGAATCGGTGGCCATAAGAGACCAATTGCTGAAGATGCCTTTTGCTCAAGGCATTAACATGGCGCATGACAGGATACAGGAGATCCTAAACAAACCCGCCTGACGGTAAGCAGGTTAAAATAACATATTATGGAAAAGAGAAACAAAATAATTTATTGGGTTGCTACAAGCCTGTTGGCAATCGGCATGTTGCAAAGTGGAATTTTTTCTGTACTCAGAACAAAACAGTGGATTGATCTGGTAACAGGTTTGGGTTACCCGGTTTATTTTTTGACCCTGCTGGGTGTATGGAAAATTCTTGGGGTCATAATTATTTTAATCCCGGGATTTAAACTTGTTAAAGAATGGGCTTATGCAGGTTTTTTCTTTGCCATGACAGGCGCATTGATCTCGCA
>JAGWPQ010000048.1 GCA_028877045.1 Bacteroidota bacterium
CAATATTTTTTATTTTGTTACCAACTTGTGTATTGCTGTTGGGCTGCGGTTGCGTCGCACACTTCAACGTTCTGAACTTTCGTGAGCTTTTTTTTGAACCACTAAGGCACCAAGACACGAAGCAACACAAAGAAAAACTTAGTGAGCCTTTGTGACTTTGTGTCTTTGTGGTTTTATATTTCGCTTTGATAACAGATGAATAATGAACAAAGCGTTGAAGTGAGTGACACAACAGGCGATGACCAAAGTAATGTCGCTCGTAAAATAAAAAACCTGCGTCAATCAGTATCATCCGTGTCATCCGTGTTTCCATCCTCCGCAAATATTTTACTCAAATAAACTATTGCCTGTATTTTTGCGCCATGCGAAAATTAAGCATGGACGAACTGGGCCGCAAATCTGTTGAAGAATTCAAGCAGGCCGATAAAAATAAAATTATCGTTGTGCTCGATAACATCCGCAGCATGCACAATGTTGGCAGCGTGTTTCGTACCTCCGACGCATTTTTAATTGAAGCTATTTGTTTATGCGGTTATACGCCGCAACCACCCCACCGCGATATTCATAAAACAGCATTGGGTGCCACTGAAACCGTTGACTGGATTCATTTTCCAACAACCGAAGAAGCTGTGGTTGAATTAAAAAAAAGAGGTTACAAAATTTTTGCAGTGGAGCAAACCGAAGGAAGTATTTCGTTAGAGAAATTTCCTGAACAACATCAACCTATTGCCGTTATTTTTGGCAATGAAGTGGAAGGCGTTGATGATTCGGTTTTAAAATATTGCGATGGCTGCATCGAAATTCCGCAACTCGGCATGAAACATTCATTGAATATTTCTGTTGCAGCGGGAATTGTGTTGTGGGAGTTAGTGAGAAGTTCATGGTTCATGGGTAATAGTTCATAGCGGGCATATCGTTCATAAATGTATTTTTGTTTTCTCAACGATCCATCACCTGTTAACTATGACACGAATAAAAAACTATTTATCACTCGTTAAATTCTCTCACACCATTTTTGCAATGCCTTTTGCATTGATCGGATTTTTTTTGGGAATGCAGCATTCAATATTCAGCATCCAACATTTGGCATTAAAATTTATTCTCGTAATTATTTGCATGATCACGGCACGCAGTGCTGCCATGGCTTTCAACAGATATTTAGACAGAAGTTTTGACGAAAAAAATCCACGCACTGCTATTCGCGAAATACCCAAAGGAATTATTTCTGCCAACAGTGCTTTGCGTTTTGTGATCCTGTCATCAGTCATCTTTATTCTGTCAACTTTTTTCATCAATAACATTTGCTTTTACTTATCGCCGGTTGCATTATTTGTTATTTTATTTTACAGTTATACCAAACGATTTACTTTTTTATGTCATTTGGTTTTAGGCATCGGCTTATCGTTGGCACCCATCGGCGCTTATCTGGCAGTTACCGGAGTATTTGCAGTATTACCTATTTTATTTTCTTTCTCGGTTGTATTCTGGGTAAGCGGTTTCGATATAATTTATGCGTTGCAGGATATTGATTTCGATCAGTCGCAGCAATTATATTCCATTCCCTCAACCGTTGGAAAAGCTAAGGCACTGCGGGTTTCGGAGTTATTTCATTTGTTAAGCGCAGCCTGTGTTATTGTCGCAGGTGTGTATGGAAATTTTCATTGGATATATTGGATAGGCATTTTAGTTTTTGTTGGAATGCTCGTTTATCAACATTCCATTGTCAAACCAAATGATCTTAGTAAAGTAAATATTGCATTCATGACAGCAAACGGGATCGCCAGCGTTGTGTTTGCGGTGTTTGTGATTGCGGATTTATTTTTGGGACGATAGGTCATGGTTCATAGGTGATAGGTCATGGAGTAATTCTAATTTGCATTTCGTTAAATTGGTATATTTTATTATTTTTATGAATAAATGATTTTTATTTCTGAAAATAATGACTCATGGCATTTAGATTTGAAGAGTTGATAATCTGGCAAAGAGCATTTCAGTTGGCGAATGAAATTGATAAGGTTACAATTAATTTTCCAAAACAAGAAATGTTTAGTTTGACTTCACAAATAAAAAGAGCGGCAGATTCTGTGGTTTTAAATATTGCTGAAGGAAGCACAGGGCAATCAAAACCTGAATTCAAGAGATTCCTTGGAATGGCTTTGCGGTCGGCTATCGAAGTCGTTTCTTGTTTGTTCATGGCAAAAGCAAGAAATTATATTGATGAAAATGGCTTTAAAAAACACTATGACGAATATGAAATTTTATGTAAGATGGTCACTAAATTTAGAGACGGCATTTAACCATGAACTATCACCTATGAACTATTACCTTTAATCATGTCCCGAATCATTTGCATCGACTACGGCGGAAAACGAACCGGATTAGCAGTAACTGATCCTCTAAAAATTATTGCAACAGCACTAACAACTGTAGAGACAAAAGAATTAATTCCTTTCTTAAAAAAATATTTTTTGCAGGAGCAGGTTGAATTGATCTTAATTGGCGAACCATTGAATTTAGATGATTCTGCAACACACGCCACACCATTGGTTAAACAGGCAATCATTCGATTAAAAAAAGAGTTCCCAACCATCCCCATTCAAACTGTTGATGAAAGATATACTTCCAAAATGGCATCAAGAGCTATGGTAGAAATGGGCATGAAAAAGAAGGACCGGCAGGTAAAAGGAAACATCGATCAGATAGCCGCCACCATCATGCTGCAGGAATACCTGCAAAGCCTTGCCTGATTTATGATTTGCTGATTGTTGTAATTGCAGTTATTTTTGCGCCATTCGGTCAAAAAATTTTGCTTTAATGATTTTACCAATTGTTGCATACGGTGCACAGATCTTGAGAAAAACAGCTCACGAAATTTCTGCTGATTATCCGCATCTCGATAAACTGATAGAGGATATGTGGGAAACCATGTATGCCAGTAACGGCGTGGGTTTGGCAGCCCCGCAGGTGAATAAGAATATCCGTTTATTTGTGATGGACAGTGCCCAGATATTCGAAAATATGGAGGACGATGAGCATGGAAAATATGCTGATGAACCCGGCATTAAAAAGGTTTTCATCAATGCACATATCCAGGAATTGAACGGCGACGAATGGGCTTACAACGAAGGTTGTTTAAGTATTCCCAAAATACGGGAAGACGTATTCAGACCCGAAGAAATCGTGATAGAATATTATGATGAAGCATTCGTAAAACATACCGAAATTTTTAACGGTATCAGTGCAAGGATTATTCAGCACGAATACGATCATATCGAAGGCAAATTATTTATCG
>JAGWPQ010000467.1 GCA_028877045.1 Bacteroidota bacterium
ACTGTAAGTTAAAGAAGAAAAATATTTCATGCGTATTAAAACACAATATTTTCTAATAAATTAACAATGTGTTTAGATTAGTAATAAAATGCATATTGTTTCATTCATTGTAATTATCACTGGTTAACCAAACATTGCCTTCAACAATAGGTTCGTGTAGACTTAATTACAATTTCGGGTGTTATTTCTTTTACTTTAAAACTGCAATCCCATTTTTATTGATAATCGCCGGTAATAAAAATCGTATTGGGATAAATATGATGACGATGGCCATCCAGTGTTCCATGCCCATGGATTGTTTAAATAACTAAAGTGCTTGTAACTATACCCAAACGATAAAATAAATTTTGTTTTTGTATTGATGGGTTTACTTAATCCAATCCCTGTTTCGCCGTAAAAAGTGTTGTAAAATTTATTGGCATCATTGCCCCATTGTTTTCTTGGCAACGCACTACTGTACAATGGAAAATTAATTCCCGCATCGGCATAAATAAATGGCTGCCAAACTTTATTGCCAAAAGTTTTTCTAAGATCAACAAACGCCGGAATGCTGCGATAGCCATAGTTATCAAGGCTTGCACCCAATCCGGCAAACCATGTTTTATATTTTATTCCGTTAATGCTTTGCAGGGTAAATGATGTTTGCGACTGTCCGTTTAAAAATCCAACACTATTAATGCTGCTGAATTTTACAGGCGATCTTTTTTGTTGTGCATCAATATTATTTGCAAGAATAAATAATACTGTAATGATGAAAATATATTTTTTCATGATGAATTTTTTATTGTGTTATACTTAGTTTACTCAACAGCTTTACATTGGAAAGATTAGAATAATCGTATTGATACAAACCATCTTTTGCAGAAACAATGGCAGTGCCGTTGATGCAGATCACATCGTATGCATCAGCAATATTGATAGTTTGTTTTAATTGTAAATTGTTAGGATCTGTTGCATCATAAACTTTTAATCCTGCATCACAAATCATTAAAGTATTGCCGTCTTTACTTAATCCCATTGGTTTTGTGAGCGTATATTTTTTAAATAAATAGGGACTTAAAATATTCTGCACATTCACAACGTCCAATTCGTTTTCTATACCCCCGCAAAATGTTCCCGCGTGTAAAGTAATATAAGCATTAATGCCATCGGTTATTACCGGATCACAAACCCTTGCATGAGAAAATGTACTCAACAAATTGGGATTATCCGGATTGGAAATACTGAAAATGTACATGCCCGATGTTGACCCGATAAATAATTTATCCTGAAAAGGGAAAATTGTCTCGGCTGTGCCAATCCCAAGATGCAAATTTTTATTGCTTTGATAGTTTGGATTTGCGGGTGAAGCGATGGAAATGGATAATAATAAATCCTGATCAACCGCAAACAAATGATCCTGTACAATGGCAAGTTTCGACATAGAGCCTGCAACACCTGTTTGAGTTGCAACAGATGCGTTTGATGTTGCTGTAAGAAGATAACCTCCATACATGATTGGTACTATAAAACTTCCATTGTTCCAAATGCCTTGTCCCTGCTGGATTTGAAGGTTTGCAATAGTATCTCTCACCGTCCATGTTGTAATAACTTTTCCACTATCAACAAAATAGCCATTTACATATCTTCTGTCTGGGAAAAGATTAGGAGCATAATTTTTTAAAACAACAGCATTTGGATCACTGATATCGATAATTAACAGATCGGTATAGCAATCGGCGTATAAAAAATTGCCTTTTACAGCAATATCTTCATTGCCCGGAATATTGATGAAGGCTTTATTTATTGGCGATGCAGGATTGCTGTTATCGATGATGTGAATACCTTTTTCTTTTTCACACAAAAAAATGGTATTGCCCAGTACATACATTTTCCCTGCATTTACAATTGGTTGCGAAAGATCGCTTTTAACAGAAGCCCTGACCTGTGCTGAGGTTTGCAGAACTGGTGTGTACACTTTATATTGGCGTGTGCCGGTATCTTTAAAGCATCCGTGTAAAAGCAATACAGTAGTAACTGCAAGCAGCAATGCACTTGCAAGAATTGATTTCTTTTTCATAAAAATTATGGTTTAAAGATTTTGTTTTGTCGCGATGAAAATTGTATGGGTTTATTTATTTGTAATGACAGTTGCTGCCAGTAATATTTATTGGTTGACAGTTTATGAATGGATGATAAACTTTGTTCGGCGAGTAATGATATCCGAAACTTATTATTGTAATTATAACCAATACCTGTACTAAGATTTATAAAAACATGCCTGTTAACAGAACTGTTATAAAAATACGGATGAGCAAAATTGTTTGCATCGGTCACCATCCATTTTTCTGCAAAAGCCCATGCCAATGAACCACCGAATATTAATTGAAATTTATTTTTCGCCGATGGATTGAGGCTGTAATTCAATGTCACAGGCACTTGCAGCCAATGAGCATAATTTGTTTTGACCGAATTATTGCCAACAGTAAAATAAATTATACCACCTGTTAATGTTGAATCTATTCCAACAGATTGTTTGTTTTGAAGATAACGGTATTGTAACC
>JAGWPQ010000468.1 GCA_028877045.1 Bacteroidota bacterium
ATTGTTTGGGGAGCAAGAAACCATGATTAAAACAATACTTGCCGAAAGAAAGAATAAATTTTTCAAGTGCTTCATCTTAGAAATTTTGAATGAAATTATTTGGCGGGTCTATCGCTAAATCGTTAAAATGGATTTTCAATAAGTTTTTAAAGATAAACAACCAATTTTTGTCTGCTAATGTTTTTTTGCAAAATAAAATTTTATTCTTTGATATACCAAAGAAAATTGAATATATATTTGTTCTTTGTGTTTGCAGACAAAATAGTATAACTGGTAGGCATTAGGGCATTATTTATCCATCGTAACAATTTTCTAACAGCCGCCATTTCTATTATTGTATGCCAAACCTGCTATTCATCATTTTTAAATAGGGCTTTGCAACGAATGATTAAAAAACTATTCCCAATATTGCTGGTTACTGCTTCTGTATTTTTTTTCGCATCTTGTACAAAGCCGGATATTCAATTTGGACAAGAATTGCTAAATATAAGCAATACACAAATTGTTATGGTTGACACTTTCGCTCCAAAATTATCGACTGTATATGTTGACTCTTTTATTACCTCCGGAAAAGGCATTGGACTGACAGGTGGATATATTGATCCTTTGTTCGGAAAAGTCGCGTCGCAAACATTTTTAGAATTAACCCCTCCTCCGTATGTTAAAAGTAATACCGGATCGACAAATGATACTTACTATAATACCATCTATGATTCTCTGACTTTAATTATTAAATTACAGAAAGGGAATTATTATGGAGACACCACAAAAACAATTCAAATAAATGTTCATCGTTTATCACAACTAATCACTCCACCTAATTACGGAGCATTATTATACAATATAGATACAACAGCAATATATCCAACTCCATTGGGCTCTGGAACATTTACTATTTATCCGGCACGTACGGATACATTAGCTGTAAGATTAAATGATAATTTGGGACTTGAGTTGTATAATAAATTGAAAAACACGAACGATATTGATGTTCAGAATGCATCTAACTTTTTACAATATTTTAAAGGATTACGAATAAGCAGTCCCGCATTAAGTAATTTGGCCATTGGATTTAAGGATAGTGTTATAATGCGTTTGTATTATAGAAAATTCGGAATGTATGTTTTTAATGAGCACACCGACTTTACTATTTCTAATGCAGCACATCAATACAATAATATCACTGTTGACAGAACCGGTAAGCCCTTATCCGGAATTAATTCTGTTAACAGGGAAATACTATCTGAATCAACAAATAATATAGGTTATCTGCAGTCAATTACGGGATCTATTGTAAAAATTACTTTTCCAAGTATGTTCGATATTAAACAACTGCCCAGTTTTGCTAAATTAATGAACGTACGATTAATCGTGAGACCGATGCAGAATTCGTATCAGTTTTATGCTTTGCCACCCTTTTTAAGATTATCTGTAACCACTACTGCCGCCAATAGTATTGGCAACGATATTTCGGCCGCCAGTGGAAACGGGGCTGCAGCAGCTCAAACAGGAAACTTGTCGATTGATTTCTTGAATGGATTAAACACAAATTACAGTTATGATTTAACTGCTTATTTTAAATCGATGTTAAACAGTAATACTTCATTTTATCCTGGCGATCATAACGGATTGTTATTATCGCCACCCGTCGGCGCATTTGAATCAAGTTTCAACAGAGTGATTGTTGGAAATAATGGGAATATCTTAGGCAGATTGGAATTACAAGTTTATTATGCGGCCGTACAATAATACATTGAAAAATCATGAATAAAATTGGATTAATAATATCGTTTTTTTTTGCGGCAGTAACATCTGTTCATGCTCAAAATAATACATCACCGTATTCGATTTTAGGAATTGGAGATATAGAATCGAGTTATTTTGACAGAGCTTCAGGTATGGCAAATACAGGAATGAGTTTAAGCTCTAACAGATTTTTGTATCATTCTAATCCTGCTTCTTATTCAAATTTAGATGATCATTGGTTTCATGCAGAAGTATCGCTGCGATTTAAATACAGTGCTTATACCGGAAATTCGCTTTCGCAATATGGTAATAATACTGCAACTGATTTACAGGCAAAAAAAGTTGCATTGGCAATTAAAATTAAAAAACGCTGGGTATCAAGTATAGGATTATTGCCTTACAGCAGTTCCAACTATTCTTTTTATGCGCCTAAAACAGTTTTAGGAACACCATACTCAACAAATGCTTATTATGAAGGTTCGGGTGGAATAAATCAAATTTATTTTGCCAACAGTTTTGCAATTAATAAAAATCTTTCTATTGGTGTTCACTCTGCATTTTTATTTGGAAATATGCAACAAAAAGAAACGATTTCCACCGGTATAATTGACAGTACTTTAGTAACAACTAAAAATACTTATTATAATAACCCATACTTTAAATTCGGATTACAATACCATAAAAAAGTATCTCCTAAATTAAAATTAGGTTTTGGTGCAACAGGATCATTTCAAACAAAACTCCGGAGTACTCAAAGTTTGTTAGTAGAACAAGGGTTGACTGCGGTTTACACTAATAATTTTTACACTACTAATTTTTATAAATTGCCCTATACTTATGGCACAGGATTATCGGCTGTTCTTAAAGATAAATTTACGTTTGCAACAGATTACAGCCATCAATCATGGAGCTATTTAAATTATACGGGTGTTGGTTATACACTAACAAACAGCGATCGTTACAGTGTGGGTTTCGAATTCTCGAAAAAAGTAAAATACCGCGATTTTGTTTTTGAAAAATACTATTTGCAATCGGGTTTGTTTTATAACAATTCTTATGTAATCCTTAATACGCAACAAATAAATGATATTGGCGGATCGATTGGCGCCGGATTTAATTCTTTAAAAGGTCTTTCTCTGATGAGCGCTTTAGAATTTGGCAGAAGAGGAACCATATCGAATGGTTTGGTTAAAGAAAATTATATTCAGTTTACAATTGGCATCAGCTACAGAGATTTCTGGTTCACAAAAACTAAACGATACGATTAGTTTTGTTTTTAAATGAATTAAAAAGAGGGAAATAATTAATTTTTATTTCCCTCTTTTTTATGATTCCCTCAATCAAAATGTTTTTTATTACTTTCATAGTATGAAGAAGATAACTTTAATTGCTTGCACAATTATTTCGCTTCATTTAATGGCGCAGGACACACCTCAATCTTATTGGTTAGGAAGATCAACAGGAAAGCTGCCATCATTGTCTTATGGATTGGGTGAAGACAGATTGGGCGGCGCAAAAATGGGTTATGTTGATACAAATATTGTCTTTAAAATAATCGACAGCACTAAAGAAATGTATGTGTTGCAGCTTTCAAAAAATCATACTGCATTTATTGATAAAGCGCATATCGCAAGAGATTCAACCATAAAAGAAAAGCCTTTTTATTTATCTAATTCATGGAAGGTACAAGGCACAGATAGCTGCTATGATATTTTGTCGATCAGTTTAGATGAAAAGCTGCCGTATAAAAGTTGGATGGAAGTAAATCCTTCAAAGATCATCTTTGAAATCTATGGGGTACAAAGCAATACCAACTGGATCACACAACTTTCATCATTGAAAGAAATAAAAAACGTTTATTATAATCAGGTAGAAGATGATGTTTTGCAGGTAACCATCGATCTGCGTCATCAACAGCATTGGGGTTACAGCGTTGGTTATGCTGAAAAAAAATTAGTGATAAAAGTTAAACGACAACCACCGGTACTATTACTTAAAAATTTAAAGATTGCCATCGATGCGGGCCATGGCGGAACCAACTCCGGTGCTAGCGGCATAAAAACAAATGCTTTGGAAAAAACATACACTTTAAAATTTGCAAAAGAATTAGAGAAATTATTGCGCAAACAAAAAGTAAATGTGGTGATGACAAGAAGGGTTGATACAAGTTTTGATATTAAAGACAGAGTATTGTTTTTGCAGCAGGAAAATCCGGATGTGCTCATCAGTTTGCATTTGAATTCTGCGAATAATGTTTTGGTAAAAGGAAGCAGCACTTATTATAAACATATTGGCTTCAGACCTTTATCGCAAAGTATTTTGAAGCGGATGACGAATATAAGAATGGATGAGTTTGGCAATGTTGGCAGTTTTAATTTTACATTAAATGCGCCAACCGATTTTGTAAATTGTTTACTGGAGATTGGGTTTTTAAGTAACGAGGCAGATGAAAAAAGAATTGTTGATCCAAAATTTCAGGCGGCTGTTGCAAGGCAAATCGTGAGCGGATTAAATGATTGGCTGAAGGATGTGAAATCTAAAAATTAAATTGCTGGAAATAGCGTTGCAGTTGAAGTGTGCGACGCAACCACAGCCCCATTGAAATACAAAAGCCGGTAACAAAATAAAAAGCAACCTAAGTATAGGGGTGCTTTTTATTTGAACGCAGAAAAAATAAAGAGACCGTTAATATATTTGAGTGAATACAATATTTCTTGTTCGGTGTGTGATAATGAAATAAATTTGCCGGAATATATAAGTTATGAGTGAAACATTAACAGCACCGACTCTCACCGCCAAAGATTTTGCCAACGATCAGGAAGTTAGATGGTGCCCGGGTTGCGGCGATTATTCGATTCTTGCACAGGTGCAGAAGATTATGCCAACAATTGGAGTTCCGAAAGAAGATGTAGTAGTTATTTCGGGTATTGGCTGCAGCAGCCGTTTTCCGTATTACATGAATACATTCGGAATGCATTCGATCCACGGCCGTGCAACAGCCATTGCAAGTGGTTTAAAAGCGGCAAGGCCCGAATTGAGTGTTTGGATCGTTACCGGTGATGGCGATAGTTTAAGCATTGGTGGTAACCATACCATTCATTTGCTTCGCAGAAATTTTGATGTGAATGTGCTTTTGTTCAATAACCAGATCTATGGTTTAACCAAAGGCCAATATTCGCCAACCTCAGAAGAACATAAGGTTACAAAAACAACGCCATACGGAAGTATCGATCATCCATTTAATCCGTTGGCATTGGCAATGGGTGCAGATGCAACATTTGTTGCACGCAGTATGGACAGAGATCCCAAACATTTGCAACAAACATTAACCCGCGCCAATCAGCATAAAGGAACTTCTTTTGTTGAGATATATCAGAACTGCAGCATTTTTAATGATGGTGCTTTTGAAATATTTACAGAAAAAGGAACAAAACCCGAAGAAACATTATTCTTAGAAAGCGGCCAGCCGCTGATCTTTGGTGCCAATAAAGATAAAGGCGTTAAGTTGGATGGATTTAACCCTGTTGTTGTTGAATTGGGAAATGGTGTTAGTGCCGATGATCTTTGGATCCATGATGATAAAGACTTTTATAAAGCACAGATTTTGGTGAGAATGTTTGATGATCCAAGAAAACCAAATCATTTACCAAGACCATTTGGTGTGTTTTATGAAACCGAAAGACCTTGTTATGAAGATGTGATGGCTTTGCAAATTGAAGAAGTTATTGCGTCGAAAGGAAAAGGGAATTTAGATAAATTACTTCGTGGAAATGAAGTTTGGGAAATAGCATAAAATAATTTGAGTCATTTTCTTAAAATGCCATTCTGATGAGGATGGCATTTTTTTTAAAGTCATACGGGAAATTTCCCGTGAAAAAAGGGTGTTTTTCCCGTTGTTTGGTAAAATATCTCCTACTATTTTTACATAGTTATAAAAAACGTTTTTCAATTGGTAGAGTTTTTTTCACATGGGGGTTATCAATGCAAATAACAGCGGTTTTCTAATCGCTGTTTCAAAAAGATTTTCAGTAATATTAAAATAGGGGGTTTTGCTTTTTTATAAAAAAGCAGGCAAGGCGGCAACCGATCTGGTTGCCGTCCTTTTTTTAAACAACAATTTTCTCCGTTTCTAATTTCGTACTTTGTATTTAATTATGATATTGCAAGTCCATCCCGATAATCCCAATCCGCGTCAAATTAAAACTATCGTTGAATGTTTGAAAGACGGCGGTATCATCATTTATCCTACCGATACCATTTACGGTTTAGGTTGCGATATTTTTCAAATTAAGGCAATAGAAAAAATAGCACGAATTAAAAATGTTGATTACCGCAAATCGCAGTTAAGTTTTATTTGTTACGACCTGAGCGATTTAAGTAAATACACGAAAAGCATTTCAACGCCGCTGTACCGTATGCTTAAAAACTATTTACCCGGCCCTTATACTTTTATTTTGCCGGCCAGTAAAGAAGTGCCGCGTTTATTGCAAAGCAAAAAAAGTACAATTGGTTTGCGTGTGCCCGCAAATAATATTGCAAGAACTATTTTGAAAGAATTAGGGCATCCGATTTTAAGTGCTTCCATGCCCGGCGAAATGATCGAAGAATATACCGATCCTGAACTGATGTACGAAAATTTCAAGAACCTTGTTGACATTGTTGTTGATGGCGGTATCGGCGGCATGGTTCCCTCAACAGTTGTCGATTGTACAAAAGATGAATACGAAATAATCAGGCAGGGCGCGGGTGAATGGTTAGAATAATTTCATCTGCTTAGGCAAAATATTAAAACTCTTGCGGTGGTATTTACATAATCCAAATTCTTCAATGGCCTTGCGGTGTTCCAGTGTTCCGTAACCTTTATTTTTTTGCCAGTTGTATTGCGGAAATTTTTTGTGCAGTTTCAGCATAAAATCATCTCGGTATGTTTTGGCTAAAATACTTGCAGCTGCAATGTTTGCATAAGTGGCATCGCCTTTTACAATGCATTGATGTTTTATTTTTTTATAGGGTGTAAAACGATTGCCATCGATCAATAAAAATTGCGGCTGCGGATTTAATTTTTCGATCGCCAGATGCATGGCTTTAAATGATGCTTTTAAAATATTGATCTGGTCTATTTCTTCGTGAGTTATCATGCCCACTGCAAACGCGATGGCCTGCTGTTCAATGATTATTCTTAATTCGTTTCGTTGCAATTCTTTTACCTGTTTACTGTCATTCAATAACGGATGATAAAAATCTTTCGGCAAAATAACTGCAGCTGCAAACACCGGACCGGCATAACAACCCCTGCCTGCTTCATCGCAACCGGCTTCGATCAGTTCGTTTTGAAAATATGATTTCAGTTCTGGCATTTTATGACACGAATTTCATCGAATTACACGAATTAAAAGAATATGTTTATCCGATCGTTACAAATATTTTTCAGGATCTGATAACAGAATATTCTTTCATCAGAATGATTTGCCAATACCTTTGCCGGATATCTAATTAAAAATTTTATGACAGAAGAACGTTCTGCAAAAATTATTGCCAACTGGATTTTTATTGGCGTGGCTATGTTAATTGTTCAGGTATTGCTGGGCGGAATCACAAGATTAACAGGATCGGGTTTATCGATCACCGAATGGAAACCTATCGTTGGCGCATTGCCGCCATTGACCGAAACGCAATGGCAGAAAGCATTTGAACAATATCAGCAAATTGCACAGTATAAATACATCAACCATCAGTTTGTATTGACTGATTTTAAATTTATTTTTTTCTGGGAATGGTTTCACCGGCTGTGGGCAAGATTAATAAGCGTTGTTTTTTTAATTCCATTTATTTATTTCATTGTAAAAAAATATTTTAAACAATGGATGATCATGCCCCTGGTCATTTTATTTTTATTAGGCGCGGCTCAAGGGGCCATTGGCTGGATCATGGTGAAAAGCGGATTGAATGATGAGAACCTTTATGTAAATCATATCCGTCTGGCCATTCATTTTGTTTCGGCAATGGTATTGATTTGTTATGCTTTAATTTTTGGGCTGAAATTAATTGTTTCAAAAAATGATTTTGTTGTTGATGCACCTTTAAAAAAATTTACTGTTGTAATTATTGCGGTAATAGTTATTCAATTATTCTATGGTTCGTTTATGGCAGGTTTAAAAGGTGCCATTGCAGCACCTACCTGGCCCGATATCAACGGCATGATCGTTCCAAAACCATTTTTCAGCAGCAATATCAGTAACGATCTTTTTTTCAATATCATCAATATTCATTTCATTCATCGCACATTGGCCTACATTATTTTTATTTTGATTTTAACCTGGTGGTGCAAAGCAATTAAACACAAAACAAATTCATTCAACAAAACAAAATACTGGCCGCTTGTTTTTGTTTCGCTTCAAATTGTGCTTGGAATTTTTGCATTGTTAAACAGTCCGAAAATTGTGCTGGGGCATTTTGGTTTATTTGAATGGTTGGCTCAATTGCATCAGTTGGTGGGAATGCTTTTATTGCTGTCGTTGATTTCGAATTTTTATTTATTGCAATCGAAAAAATAATTTTTAATTTTTCTCATAAAACGGGACGTTGAAGTGAGTGACATAACAGAGAATGCGCCAGATTTTATCGATGCAGGATATAAAAGCAAAAGTCTGCAAACAAAAAAATAGTTTAAATAATTTGTAAGTGCAGCAACAAACATCGAAAACGAGTCTTTTAGTTATATGAAAAAATATCTGATAGGTTTTTGGTATTCTTTGCCCTTACAGTTATTATTATTGCACTTTCGCAAGTATCAGGTTATTTTAATTTTCTGGTATATTCTTTTTGCAACGATTGCAGGTCATTTTATGAAAACCTTTGGTGCAGCATCACTTTTTCTTGCGCCTGAATATTTAGACGAAGTAAATGCTTTTGGTACTTCGATTGTTGGTTTTGCGATTGGTGTTTTTTTCATGAGTTGGAATATCACTACTTTTATTTTGTACAGTAAACAAATAAAATTTTTAGCAACAAATGCACAACCGTTTTTAAAATATTGCATCAATAATGCGGTTATCCCAATTGTGTTTTTGGTTTACTATGCTTATGAAGCTATTGGTTATGCATTGAATCAGGAATTGGTTTCTGCAACACAACTTTCATTTAATTTAATTGGTTTTTTGGGTGGATTATTATTAGCCATTTTTATTGCATTCGTTTATTTTTTTAGCGCCGATAAGACTATCTATTACAGTTATGGAAAAATAATTAATGTTGCTAATGATGAATATAAATCGAAAAGTAAAACAACTTTAAAAAAAGAAAGACCTGATTTTAGGGTTGATTGGTTTCTCAGTGCCAGCCTGCATTTACGCAAACCCAGAGATGTTCGTCATTACAGCGAAGATTATATTGATAGTATTTTAACACGGCATCATATCTCGGCTGTTATCGGAATCATTTTTGCATTTTTATTTTTGGTGATCGTTGGTTATTCATCTGATACCAAATTATTTCAAATACCGGCGGCAGCAAGTATCACTGTTTTGTTTGCTATCTTAATTGCATTGTCAGGGGCAGTTTCTTTATTTCTGAAAACATGGAGTATTCCGGTTTTAATTATCATTTATCTCGGCATAAATTATTTATATCAGCAAGAAATTATTGATCCGAGAAATAAAGCGTACGGATTAAATTATTTGAATAAGACCGAACGGCCGCAATACAATCGTAACACCATTATGCAAATGGCAAGTATTGCAAATATGGAAAATGACAAAGAAAAATTTCTTGCCATTCTCAATAACTGGAAAGCAAA
>JAGWPQ010000469.1 GCA_028877045.1 Bacteroidota bacterium
GTTCAAAAAACTGCAATTGGTATCATCTGGCGCATTGAGTCTTGCGCATGGTGGTGGCGACTCACAAAAAACAATGGGCTTAATACTTACGGCAATTTGGTATTATCATAAAATGAATGGCGGCAATATTCAAAATATACACGATTTTCCTATGCCCGGATGGTTACCGCTTGCATGTTATACTGCTATTGCATTTGGCACAATGGCCGGCGGATGGCGTATTGTAAAAACAATGGGTACTAAAATTACCAAGGTAACACCTTTAGAAGGTTTTTGTGCCGAAAGTGCCGGTGCTGTTACCGTTTTTCTAACTATACTTTTCGGGATCCCTGTTAGTACCACACATACCATCACCGGTTCTATCATTGGTGTTGGCGCCACCAAACGTTTAAGTGCCGTACGCTGGGGTGTTACCGTAAACCTGCTGTGGGCCTGGGTTTTAACGATCCCGGTTTCTGCATTGCTTGCCGGAGCTTTTTATTTTATAATAAAATTATTTATCTGAGGATAAGATAAGAGCTAAGAAATTCATTGCACTCTTCTGCTTAATTACTTACTTTGTACTTCAAGCATTTCTATGAAAAAAATATTAGTTACCGGAGGTTGCGGATATATTGGTTCGCATACCATTGTTGATTTAATTGAGAACGGATTTGAAGTAATTTCTATTGACGATAATTCGCGTTCTACCAATTACGGATTACACGGAATTGAAAAGATCACCGGTAAAAAAATAAAGAATTATAAAGTTGATCTGAAGAATTTTGATGAAACACAAGCCGTGTTTCAGGAGAACAGAGATATTCTCGGCGTGATCCATTTTGCTGCGTACAAGGCAGTGGGCGAATCGGTACAGTTGCCTTTGATGTATTATGAAAATAATCTATTCTCGCTGATCAATTTGTTGAAATGTGTGAAGGAATTCAATGTGCCGCATTTTGTTTTTTCTTCTTCCTGTACGGTGTACGGTAATCCCGATGCTATTCCGGTAACAGAATCATCACCCGTTAAAAAAGCCGAAAGTCCTTATGGCGCTACAAAACAAATGGGGGAAGTGATGCTGCAGGATTTCTCAAAGACTGAAAATGTATCTTCTATTTTATTAAGATATTTTAATCCCGTTGGTGCCCATCATTCGGCATTGATCGGCGAATTGCCATTGGGCAAACCAATGAACTTGGTTCCTGCCATCACGCAAACTGCTATTGGTAAATTACCAAAGATGTTTGTTTGGGGAACAGATTATCCAACAAGGGACGGTAGTTGCATCCGTGATTATATTCATGTTTGCGATATTGCACATGCACATACTTTGGCTTTGGAATATCTGATCAATCAAAAAAATAAGACCAAATGCGATGTGTTTAATTTGGGAACAGGCGATGGTGTTACCGTTCTTGAAGCCATTAAAATGTTTGAACAGGTTAGTGGTGTAAAATTAAATTACGAATTAGGCCCGCGCCGCGAAGGCGATGTTGTTGCCATTTATGCCAACAACAATTTAGCAGTAACTGAATTAGGCTGGGAAATAAAATATGGATTAAAAGAAATGATGGATACCGCCTGGAAATGGGAGCTTCGTATTAAACAGGAAGAAGCTTTGATGACACAAAAAGCAGAATTGAATTAGTCGGAAGTCTTTAGTCGGGAGTCATGAGTCCGTACTCCTGACTAATGACTCTTGACTAACGACTAACCTTGATTAGCCATCTTCGCACTGTTCTCGGCCATCTGTAATGCTTCAATAAATTCTTCAATGTCACCGTTAATTACGGCATCCAGATTATATGATGTTAAACCAATGCGATGGTCTGTAACCCTTCCCTGTGGCCAGTTGTAGGTTCTTATTTTGGCACTTCTGTCGCCGGTACTGACCAATGTTTTTCTTTGACGCGATATTTCATCCTCCTGTTTGCGCACCTGCTCTTCATACAATTTTGTACGCAGCATGGTCATTGCTTTTTCGCGGTTGCCTAATTGCGAACGTTCGGTCTGGCACATCACCACAACACCTGTAGGAACGTGTGTTAAAAAAACTTTTGTTTCAACTTTATTTACGTTTTGTCCGCCGGCACCACCGCTTCTTGCTGTTTCCATTTTCACATCACTTTCCTTCAGTTCAAAATCTATTTCTTCGGCTTCGGGCATCACGGCAACTGTTGCTGCCGAAGTATGCACACGTCCCTGTGTTTCAGTATTCGGTACACGTTGCACACGATGTACACCGCTTTCAAATTTTAGTGTGCCATACACGTCTTCACCTGTTACTTCAATGATCGCTTCTTTATAACCACCCACCGTGCCTTCACTTTCACTAACGATGGCAGTCTTCCATCCTTTCTTACTGCAATAACGCAGATACATGCCCAACAGATCTCCTGCAAATAAACTTGCTTCATCGCCCCCGGTACCTGCACGAATTTCGAGGATGGCATTTTTATCGTCCTGCGGATCTTTCGGAATTAATAATTTGGTTAAATATTTTTCTAATTCATTTTTACGTTGTTCTAATTCAGGAAATTCCATCTTCGCCAGTTCTTTCATTTCCTCATCATTGCTGTTCAGATTTTCTTTTACAAATTCATGATCGGCCAGCACTTTTTTATATTCTTCGTAAGGCTGCACGATCTTTTCGAGAGAGCGGTATTCTTTGCTGAATTTGCTGAACTCTTTCTGGTTATTAATGATTTCAGGATTGGTGAGTGCAACACCTACCTGTTCAAACCTTGCTTTAATGGCATCTAACTTATCTAACATAACACATTTTTCGGATGGCAAAAGTAATGAATGGAAGGCCAATTGCCGCAAATCAATTATACGGAAAGGCACCTGTTGATTAATTTGAGAAAAACAGCAAAATTTTTTCAGTATAAGACACATATAAGACATTAACCTCTTCTTATTGTTTCACTCGTACCATTGCCGTAAATAGTCCATGTATAGTCCATGATTTCATGGACTATCCTTGGACTATACTACAAGCAGGTACTAAGGAAATAAGACACAAAGGGCAAGAAAACAAGGCACAAGAAACAAAAAGGTTTA
>JAGWPQ010000008.1 GCA_028877045.1 Bacteroidota bacterium
GAGTGCCATGCATAGCATCTGGCCCCATCACATCCCCATTGCCATAAAATCTGTCATTAATATTATTGTAATCATCTTTAATAAAATCGGCACGATAATCGGGCGGCGGATTGTCTTTGGCTTTTATCGATTCTTTTTTCCCATCAACATATTCATCCAATTCGGAAATGGTAGATGTGTTTTTTTCGTCCGATTCAATACCAAGCATTTTCATGCTCGATAAATAACCATATTTTGCATCTTTGCCTTGTTTGGTTTTGGGTTCCAGTGTTTCTAATTGCTGGCAGGTATATTCGTTGATGCCCAGATCTTCCCTTAAAATCTTATCGTGTTTTTTAATGGCTTTTGCGGCCATTTCTAAAAAGACAATTTCCATTTGTTCTTCACTGTTCAAGCTAATTTCTTTGGCTGCTCTCTTCCACATAGCAAACTGATACTGTTCGTCAGCATTTAGTTTTGTCGAATCAAAATCCGGGGCAGTAAATTTAGTTTTGAAACGATGATACACTCTTGATCTTTCATCACTTGCTTTTTTAAGATCACGACCGTCTTTACCGCCTAAAAAATTCCATCCGTAAACATCATCAACCAAACCATTACCATCATCATCTTTTTTATTGCCTGCAATTTCTTTTTGATTGTGCCATAAAATATCTTTCAGGTCTTCATGAGCAGTATCAACACCACCATCAAGCACTGCAACAATTACAGTCTTCGATTTTTTATTTTTTTCTTTAAGGAATTGATAAGCTTTATTAAGACTGATCCCGTAAAACGAATCTTTTACCGGGTCTAATAAATGCCAGCCTCTGGGAACAGTTGATTGTGCATTTGAAAGATTAAATCCAAATAAAATAAAGAGAACAATGGCAAACTTTTTCGAAAACATGATTTGATGGGTTGTATACAAGCAAATTTGTGAAATGATAATGATATAATAACAATCTATTTTAGTTTTAGCGAAATGTTAAGGATGTTTAATGCTCCGATAATGCTTTATAATCATCCCTCACCGGATAAAATACGTCCAGTAATCTGCAATCGGTGATGGCAAGCCCTGAATGTTTTGTATTGGATGGAATGATTACCAATTGTCCCTCATTAAAAATAATTGGCTTACCATCAAGCGTTAATTGAAATGTTCCTTGCTGAATGATCGAAACCTGTTCATGAGGATGCGAATGTTCGGGCAATGATTCGTCGGCTTTCACTTCAACGAACGAAAAACTCATTTTTTCGGTATGTATCAACTTCGCAAAATATCCTTTTGCAATTTCTTTTGCGGAAATATTTTTAAGATCGATCAATGCCATAATTATTTTTTAAAAGTTGAATTGAATGCCTTGTGCCAACGGTAATTTGTCACTCCAGTTAATGGTATTCGTTTGCCTGCGCATATATGCTTTCCATGCATCGCTGCCACTTTCTCTGCCACCGCCGGTTTCTTTTTCGCCGCCAAATGCACCACCAATTTCGGCACCGCTTGTTCCGATGTTTACGTTTGCAATGCCGCAATCGCTGCCTATATGCGATAAAAATTGTTCCGATTCACGCATGTTCAAAGTCATGATGGAAGACGATAAACCTTGCGGTACATTGTTCTGCATGGCAATGGCTTCATCAATGGTATTATATTTCATTAAATATAAAATAGGAGCAAAGGTTTCGTGCTGTACAATGGCCATTTCGTTTGTTACTTCAGCAATACAAGGCTGCACATAGCAACCGCTTTCGTAGCCTTTTCCTTCCAAAACAAATCCATCAACAATAAAATTACCGCCTTGTTGCTTGCATTGATCGATGGAAGAAAGAAATAATGCAACTGCATCCTTATCAATCAACGGACCCACATGATTATTGCTGTCTAACGGATCGCCGATCTTTAATTGTTTATAAGCATTCACTAATTTTTGTTTGAATGTTTCATAAACCGATTCATGAATAATTAATCTTCTTGTCGATGTGCATCTTTGTCCGGCAGTACCAACAGCCCCAAACACTGCACCGATCAATGCCATATCCAGATCTGCATCTTTCGAAATGATGATGGCATTATTGCCGCCCAATTCTAAAATACTTTTACCCAATCTTGCAGCAACGGCAACACTAACTGCTTTTCCCATACGTGTAGAACCTGTTGCGCTTATCAAAGGAATTCTTGTATCGCTACTTAACCATTCGCCAATATTTCTTCCACCCTGCACCAAACAACTAACGCCTTCGGGAACATTATTTTTTTTGAAAACGTCTGCAACAATGTGCTGAATGGCAATGCCGCAAAGCGGTACTTTTTCACTCGGTTTCCAAATACACACATCGCCGCAAACCAATGATAGTGCTGCATTCCAGCTCCATACCGCTACAGGGAAATTAAAAGCCGAAATAATTCCAACAGCTCCCAACGGATGCCATTGTTCGTACATTCTGTGTTTGGGTCTTTCACTGTGTATGGTCAACCCGTATAACTGGCGTGAGAGGCCAACAGCAAAATCGCAGATGTCGATCATCTCTTGTACTTCTCCATAACCTTCCTGTAAACTCTTGCCCATTTCGTAACTAACTAATTTTCCTAAAGGTTCTTTATAAATGCGCAAAGCTTCGCCTAATTGTCTGACGATCTCGCCGCGTTTGGGTGCAGGCCACATCTTCCATTCTGCAAATGCCTGTTGCGATTTTAAAACTGTTTGTTCAAATGCATCTTTATCTGTTGCGATCACAGACGCAATTAATTTTCCGTCAACAGGAGAAAAGCTTTCAATCAATTCGCCTTTACTTTTGATCCATTCCAATCCTGTGGATGTTCCCTGGTTATTCTTTTCTATGTGAAGTTGTTCTAAAAAAATCATTTTGAATTAAATTTTATGATTAGGTATTTTTTTAAAAAAATTAAAAATTCAAGGCAAGATATTCATCTTCTTCTAATTTTATTTTGAAAATGATATTACTCATATTTTTTACAATGAAGTTAAAGTCACTTTGCACGCAAATGAAAAAAAAGTGAACACATTTCTCGATTTTCAAAATTATAATTGAATTTGTTGGTTAAAATAAAAAATAGCTACTTTGAATTCTCATAATCTCTAAAATAACAAAACCTATGTATCAAGAAAGCAAATTTCCTTTTCAACAAGCATCTCCGGCTAAAGCTGAGTTAGAATCCTGGGTAAACAGTATTGCAAGGCATTGTGAAGCTCATGCAATTCATTGGTGTGACGGTTCACAAAGCGAATATGATAGTTTATGTCATTTATTAGTAAAGAAAGGAACATTTATTCCTTTAAATCCTGAAAAAAGACCCAATAGTTATGCCTGTTTCAGCGATCCGAGTGATGTGGCAAGAGTGGAAGACAAAACATTTATCTGCAGCAGAATTAAAGAAGATGCCGGACCTACAAACAACTGGATGGAACCAAAAGAAATGAAGACCATTCTGAATAATTTGATGGAAGGTTGTATGAAAGGCCGCACCTTATATGTTATTCCATTTTGTATGGGCCCCGTGGGTTCCCCTTTTTCAAGATACGGTGTACAATTGACCGATTCGGAATATGTAGTGGTGAATATGCGTATCATGACCAGAATGGGCGAAGATATTTTACCTCATCTTCATAAGAAAGAATATGTTAGATGCTTACACACAATTGGCGCTCCGTTAGACAACGGTAAAAAAGATGTAACATGGCCTTGTAATCCTACCACAAAATATATCACTCATTTCCCCGAAGAAAGATTGATCATTTCTTATGGCAGCGGTTATGGTGGCAATGCATTGATGGGTAAGAAATGTTTTGCATTACGCATTGCATCTGTTATGGGAAAAGAAGAAGGTTGGTTGGCAGAACATATGCTGATCTTAGGCGTTGAATCTCCTCAAAAAGAAAAAACATATATCGCAGCAGCATTTCCGAGTGCTTGCGGTAAAACAAACTTTTCGATGATGATCCCTGCAAAAGGTGTGGATGATTGGAAAGTAACAACTGTTGGTGATGATATCGCATGGATCCATAAAGGAGAAGATGGACGTTTGTATGCCATCAATCCTGAATCGGGTTATTTTGGTGTTGCACCGGGAACAAACAGCAAGACAAATTTTAATGCAATTGAAACCATTCGTGCCAATACTATTTTCACCAATGTTGCCATTACAAAAGATAAAGATGTTTGGTGGGAAGGATTAACTAAAGAAATTCCTGAAGGCTTGACCGATTGGAAAGGCAAACCTTATGACCCTAAAAGCGGGCAACCTGCCGCACATCCCAACTCCAGATTTACTGCACCTGCTTCTCAAAATCCTGCGATCGATCCTGATTGGGATAATGCAAATGGTGTTCCTATTGAAGCATTTGTTTTTGGTGGCCGACGCAGTACTGCAGTGCCATTGGTTTCGCAATCATTCAACTGGAACTTTGGTGTTTACAGTGCTGCCACAATGGGTTCCGAAACAACAGCCGCTGCATTTGGTGAGGTTGGAAAAGTGAGAAGAGATCCCTTTGCCATGTTACCATTCATGGGATACCACATGGGCGATTATGTAAATCATTGGTTACAATTTGGACGCAATCTTCCTAATGCTCCGAGAATATTTAATGTGAACTGGTTTAGAAAAGACGAGAACGGCAAATTCTTATGGCCGGGCTTTGGCGAAAATATGCGTGTATTAAAATGGATCGTTCAACGTGTACATGGCGGTGCTTCTGCAGTTGAATGTCCGATAGGATGGATGCCCCGTTATGAGGATATGGACTGGACAGGTATTGAAGATTTTTCAAAAGAAGATTTTGCAAAAATCATGACTGTTGACAGGGAACCCTGGAAACAGGAATTATTGGGACATGAAGAATTATTTGCAAAGTTGTACGACCGGTTACCAAAAGAATTTTATTTCATAAGGGAACTATTACTTTCGTCTTTATGGCGTTCACCCGAACATTGGGCATTGGAACCTGAAAGAGTATAAAATAAAATATCGGTTTAAAATATATAAAGAGAGCTTGGCAACAGGCTCTCTTTATTTTTTATGTTGATTTCTTTTTGCCCACAAAATCATTGTTTTGTGCCAATTTTTTCGTAAACTTTACAGTGATGGAATTTGGGTTATTTTTTAGATAAATTATAATGAAAACTGTTGTCCGACAGGAAATCAGAGAAGTGCTGCAAGAGGTGTATTACCGGCCTGCAGTAACCATTTTTATGCCCTTCGAACCGAAGATGAATTCCAAAGCCGAAATAATCTATTCCTTAAAAGTTGCAACCGATAAAGTTGAAAAAGAATTGCAGGAAAATTATCCCGAAGAGATCTATTCGCTGGTTTTACATAAACTCAAATCAATCATCAAAGGACTCAATTATTATACCTATAAAAAAAGTATTGCTATTTATGTATCACCGGTTTTTGAAAAAGTATTGTATCTCGACATTGCTTTAGAAGAAAAAATCATTATTGAAGAGTCATTCGAGATACGTGATCTCGTTTTCAGTAAAAAGCAGATGCATAAATATCTTGTATCGGTGCTGAGTGAAAAAGAAAGCAGGATCTACCTTGGCAATTCTACCATCTTTGCACGCATTGTATCCAACACACCCGAATTAGATTATGCCGAACTGAATGGGTTGCCCGAACCAAAAGAAATTAAGTTAAACAGGTTTTTACATCATGCCGACAATGTGCTCGATATTGTGCTTAATTCTTATCATTTGCCGCTTTTTGTTCTGGGCTCTGAAAAAATTATCAATCGGTTTAAACAAATCACCCGGCATAAAATAGCTGTTATTGAATACCTGAACGATGATCATCTGACATTAACAGAAGAAGAAATACGGCAAATTGTTGCACCACATGTAAACGATTGGAAAAAAGTTCATCGAAAAGATTTGTTGAATCAATTGGAAGAAGCCAAATACTATAACAGGCTGGCAATTGGTATGAAAGAAGTATGGAATGAAGCCATTAATCATAATGGACGGTTACTTGTTGTAGAAAAAAATTACATGTATGCAGCACATACAGGTAGCAGTGATGATTGGATCTATAATAAATCGGGCAATAAATTTTCTTATATAAAAGATGCAGTGGACGATGTAATAGAAATGGTGTTGGAAAATGGTGGCGATGTAGAATTTATAGATAAAGATATGCTGACACAATATAGGAGGATCGCGCTGATAAAGCATTATTAGATCCACTATATGAAAAGCATTGGATTGAACGATAACGCTTTTAAAATAAATCATTCATTAATATTTCCTTCATTTAAAAAGTCTGTATGAAAAGCAAAAGCTTATTTTCCGTTTTTATATTCTTTGTGATACTTGTAGTTGGCTTGCTGTTGGCACGCTTTATTTTTGAAACTTCAAACAATCTAGAAAGTACATTCATTACTGTATGCATTTTCATAATTGCCTTGTTGGTTTCTTCTGCCACTAAAATTGCTGATCCCTGGGATAAGGCTGTGGTATTGCGTTTGGGTAAATTTCATTCACTGCGCGGACCGGGATTGTTTTTCATCATTCCAATCATCGATACCATTCCGTATTGCATCGATACTCGTGTTATCACAACATCTTTCAAAGCCGAGAAAACACTTACCAAAGA
>JAGWPQ010000470.1 GCA_028877045.1 Bacteroidota bacterium
CCACGTAAGGCTTGCCCAATGAATGCAGGCAATGCTCTTCCGTCATTCAATCGCATTCGTGGGCCATAAGTATTGAAGATGCGAACGATCCTTGTTTCCAATCCATGAAACGTATGATAAGCCATAGTGATGGCTTCCTGAAAACGTTTTGCTTCATCGTACACACCACGCGGACCAATAGGATTTACATTGCCCCAATATTCTTCGGTTTGCGGATGAACCGTAGGATCGCCATAAATTTCGCTTGTTGATGCGATCAGCATTCTTGCTTTTTTTTCTTTGGCCAATCCCAAACAATTATGTGTACCAAGCGAACCAACTTTTAAAGTTTGAATAGGGATTTTTAAATAATCGATCGGACTTGCAGGCGATGCAAAATGTAAAATATAATCTATATGTCCGGGAACATGAATAAATTTAGAGACATCGTGATGATAAAATTCGAATTGCTCTAATTTAAAAAGATGTTCAATGTTTCTGAGATCACCTGTTATCAGGTTATCCATTGCAACAACATTATAACCCTCTTTTATAAATCTGTCGCAAAGATGCGAGCCCAAAAAACCGGCTGCACCTGTTATTAAAACTCGTTTTGACATAACATTATTTTTTAAAAAGGGCGGCCAATACTTTCGTAATGATAACCCAGTTCTTTCATTTGTTTTACTTCAAAAACATTTCTTCCGTCGAAGATGGCTTTGTTCTTTAATCTTTTATCGATCACTTCAAAATCGGGTGTGCGGAATTCGCTCCATTCGGTTGCAATGATCAATGCATCGGCATTTTCCAGGGCACTATATTGATTATCTACAAAACTAATTTTATCACCCACAACTCTTTTTACATTCGGCATTGCTTCGGGGTCAAATGCAGCAACAGTAGCACCTGCAGCGGTTAATGCATCGATCAGATACAAAGCCGGCGCTTCACGTATATCATCGGTATTTGGTTTAAAGGCCAATCCCCATAAAGCAAAATGTTTCCCTTTCAGGTCATTATTAAAATACGCATTTATCTTTGGCATCAGATGTAATTTTTGTTTTTCGTTTACATCTTCAACAGCTTTTAAAATCTGAAAATCATAATTTAGTTCTTCGGATGATTTGATCAAAGCCTGCACATCTTTCGGGAAACAACTTCCGCCATAACCAATACCGGGAAATAAAAATCTTTTACCAATTCTGTCGTCGCTGCCAATACCGCGGCGAACCATATCAACATCAGCACCAACTTTTTCGCAGAGTTGTGCGATCTCATTCATGAAAGAAATTTTTGTGGCAAGGAATGAATTAGCCGCATACTTTGTAAGCTCAGCACTTTTTTCATCCATAAAAATAACCGGATTACCCTGGCGAACATAAGGTGCATACAGATCGCTCATTACTTTTCTTGCACGTTCAGAGCTTGTACCGATCACCACACGATCGGGTTTCATAAAATCATCTACGGCAACACCTTCACGTAAAAATTCGGGATTGCTTACTACATCAAATTCATACTTATAATTTTCTGCAATTGCTTGTTTTACTTTCTCGGCAGTACCAACAGGCACGGTGCTTTTATCAACAATTACTTTATATTCGGTTAATATTTTTCCTATTTCTTTTGCAACACCTAAAACATATTTCAAATCGGCAAATCCGCCTTCACCGGGAGGTGTAGGCAATGCAAGAAATACAACTTTTGCCTCTTTAATTCCTTCGGCAAGATCGGTTGTGAATGTTAACCGGTTATCTTTTAAATTCCTTAGAAATATTTTCTCCAGCCCAGGCTCATAGATCGTTATTTCTCCTTTCGATAATTTATCTACTTTATTTTTATCAATATCAATACAGGTAACATGGTTTCCTGTTTCAGCGAAACATGTACCGGAAACTAATCCAACATAGCCGGTACCAACAACTGCGATCTTCATAGCTTATTTATTTAGGTAATTCAAAATTTCGGATGTGATATAAGTAAGTTGTTCTTCATCCAATTCGGTATGAATAGGCAATGAAATAACTCTTTCGGTCAACCAATCGGTTGTTTTCAGATCATATTTATCCAACCCAAATGCAGCAAACATTTTTTGTTTGTGACCCGGAACAGGATAATAGATCATGGAAGGAATTTTTTTCTCGGCGAGATAAGCATTCAGTCCGTCTCTGTCAGCATTATTTAAAATCAAAGTATATTGATGATACACATGGTTTGTAAACGATGCAACAAAAGGTGTTGTTATTTTTGGATGATTGGCAAATGCTTTATCATAAAATGAAGCAGCAGTTTGACGGGCAACGATATAATTATCCAACTCTTTTAATTTGATATTTAAAATAGCTGCCTGAATGGAATCCAGTCTGCTGTTGCATCCTACGATATCGTGATAATATCTTTTTTCCTGGCCATGATTGGCGATCATCTTCATTTTTTTTGCCAATGCTTCATCGTTGGTAAAGATGGCACCGCCATCACCATACGCTCCGAGATTTTTGCTTGGGTAAAATGAAGTGCATCCAATATGACCGATGCTTCCTGTTTTCTTTTTTGTTCCATCACTGAAAGTATAATCGCAACCAATCGCTTGTGCATTATCCTCGATCACAAATAAATTATGTTCTTCGGCGATTTGCATGATGGCTTCCATGTTGGCAGCCTGTCCGTACAAATGAACCGGAACAATAGCTTTTGTTTTGGGAGTGATGGCTTTTTTAATTGATTCCGGATCGATGCAAAATGTCTTAGCATCTACTTCAACAAAAACAGGTTTTAATTTTAATAAGGCAACTACTTCGGTTGTTGCGATATAAGTAAATGAAGGAGTAATAACTTCATCACCCGGCTGCAGATCCAATGCCATCATAGCTATCTGCAAGGCATCCGTTCCGTTGGCACAGGAAATGGTAAATTTTGAACCGATATAATCATTCAAAGATTTTGTAAAATCCTGCACTGCTTTCCCGTTAATATAGGCAGCACTATCTAACACTTCGTGAATGGCTGCATCAACTTCATTCTTAATCTTGAGATACTGATTTTTAGTATCTACCATTTGTATTGGTCTCATAGTCAAATTTAAAGGTTACAAAAGTAGTTTAAAATGGTTTACAATATGAAAACCAAACTATATTATCAAACACTTATTTTTAGCACCATTTTTATCTCTTATTTTGTGTAATAATTTGTGCGAACCGTGAAACTGTTTTATAACATTTTTATTTATTTATACCCCAAAATTGCCTGGCTTATCAGTGGTAAGAATGCGAAGGCCAAACAATGGATCAATGGCCGGAAGCATATTTTTAAATCATTGGAAAATGCTTTTAAAAATAATACTGAAAAAGTGATCTGGGTTCATTGCTCTTCGTTGGGCGAGTTTGAACAGGGTCGGCCCATCATTGAAGCCATCAAGAAAAAAGAACCTTATCAAAAAATTTTACTCACTTTCTTTTCTCCTTCGGGATATGAAGTGAGAAAAGATTATGCAAATGCTGATTGGATATTTTATTTACCAATGGATTCTTTCTCTCATGCAAAAAGATTCTACGATATTGTTCAGCCATCATTAGTTGTTTTTGTGAAGTATGAATTTTGGTTTTATTATTTGAACGAAGCCAAACAAAGAAATATTCCATTGTTGCTTGTATCCGGGATATTCAGAGAAGATCAGCCATTTTTTAAATGGTACGGAAGCTTTCATAAACAAATGCTGGACTGTTTTACATATTTGTTTGTTCAGAATGAATCGTCAGCTACATTACTTAACAATATTGGGTTTAAAGACAATGTTGCTGTTTGCGGCGATACCAGATTTGATCGTGTGATCGATATTGCCCAACAGTTTAAACCCATTGCTTTGGTTGAAATATTCATTGGCAATCATCCTGTAATTGTTGCAGGGAGTACCTGGACCGAAGATGATGAGGAGTTGGATCATTTTGCAAATACACATCCCGAAATAAAATTTATCATTGCACCGCATGTTATTGAGGAAGAAAGAATACGGGAATGTTTAACCTTGTATAAAAACTCAATCCTTTATTCTGAAATCGTGAATCATAAATCACACGAAAATAAAAACGTACTCATCATTGACAACATCGGCATGCTGAGCAGCTTGTATAAATATGCAACCATTTGTTATGTAGGCGGAGGATTTGGCGATGATGGCGTGCACAATGTTTTGGAAGCTGCTGTATATAATAAACCCGTTGTTTTTGGCGATGAATATGATAAATATTTTGAAGCAGGCGAATTGATTGATGCCGATGGTGCTTTCGCTATTGAAAGCGCATTGGAAGCAGAAAAAATATTCCATGAGTTATTGCATGATGATAAACTTTATAAACAGGTATCCATCAATGCCGGTAATTATGTAAAAAGCAAATCTGGTGCAACAGAAAAGATCATGAATTATCTCTACGAAAAACGTCTTCTCACTATTTGATCAAACAAACGAACAGCTTCTTTATTATCTCGCCATCCCAATTTCACTTTTAGTTCGCGCTGTATCCAATATTCTGCTTCGGGATAAATAGAAAAATTGTTTATTGTTTTAATGCTGCGTTCGTACATATTTTCATCACCGCGAAATAATTCGCTGATAAATAAATATCGGTCATTCAATCCAATTGCTTTCTTAAGGTCACGTACCGGCGCCGATTGTAAAGCACTGGCTAATTCTGTTTTTTCTTCTTTCAATTTATCGTTCACGCTCTCTTTATGCGTAGAAATGGTTTC